>CAZCOC010000006.1:15594-20729 GCA_964500075.1 uncultured Salinibacterium sp. | reverse complement strand
GTCAAGCGCGCTGTTCGAAACCGCGAGCGGACGGTCATTGAGGTGCTCGACGTCGGCATGAGCGACCGAAGTTCTGCTGAGGCGGGATTGACAGTGCGAGAGCTGCTCACGAGCATCCGAGGATTCGGGCCGGTGCGTCTGGAGCGCGCGCTAACCGAACTTGGGCTCTCGCCAAAAAAGCGCCTCGGTGGCCTCGGCGCTTCACAGCGCGTCAGGCTGCGCGAGTTTGAGGCAGCACGATCGCAACGCGGCCCGGCTGCAGTGCGAAGCAGCCGTTTGGTGGTTCTGGCGGGTCCAACGGCGGTCGGCAAGGGAGCAGTATCTTCCTACATTCGGGATCACGTTCCTGATGTTCAGTTGAGTGTTTCTGCGACCACGCGGAGCCCTCGTCCCGGCGAGGTCGACGGCAAGCACTACTACTTCGTGAGCGACGCAGAGTTTGACAGAATGATCGAAGGTGGCGAGTTGCTTGAGTGGGCGGTCGTTCACAACAGCTACCGGTATGGAACACCTCGACCACCGCTCGATGCTGCGGTGGCGGCCGGCAGAAGAGTGCTGCTCGAGATCGATCTTCAAGGTGCTCGAGCGGTGCGTCGGGTCATGCCAGAGGCTGTTCTGGTGTTCCTGCTTCCGCCATCGTGGGAGGAGCTGGTACGTCGCCTCATTGGGCGTGGCACCGAGGATGCCAGTGAACAGCAGCTCAGACTTGAGACAGCGAAGGTCGAACTGGCAGCCCAAGACGAGTTCGATTTCCGTGTCGTCAACAACAACGTCCGTCAGGCGGCCATGGAGGTCGTAGAATTGATGACTGCGTAACCTGCCCGCTCGGGTGAAACGCACCATCTTTCGAGAAGCCAAGGAGCTCAACGTGGTCGACAAGCATTCCGGAATCATTGATCCCCCGATCGACGAGTTGCTCTCAAAGGTTGACTCGAAGTACCAGCTGGTTATTTTTGCATCAAAACGTGCTCGTCAGATCAACGACTACTACGCGGACCTTCACGAAGGCAGCCTGTTCGATAACATCGGTCCGCTCGTTGACTCCACGATCGATGACAAGCCCCTTTCTGTCGCCCTTCACGAGATCAACAACGACAAGCTCGAGCTCAAGCGCTTGAGCTCGGAGTAGCCCCACCGCGTCAGCGAACGTCCTCTCGTGAATATCGTCGTTGGCATTACCGGAGGAATCGCGGCGTACAAGGCCGTCGGTGTGGTTCGCGCACTGGTGCTGGCCGGTCATGACGTGCACGTCGTCGCGACCGAGAATGCCCTGCGCTTTGTAGGCCGCCCGACTCTCGAAGCGATCAGCCGCAACACAGTGCATTCAGATCTCTATGAGGGTGTGGCCGAGGTTCGCCATGTCGCGATCGGGCAGGCCGCAGAGCTTATTATCGTTGCCCCCGCAACTGCGAACACGATCGCGAAACTCGCAGTCGGACTGGCCGATGATTTGCTCGGCAACACGATCCTCGCAAGTACTGCGCCACTGGTGATCGCCCCTGCGATGCACACCGAGATGTGGTGGCACCCGGCCACCCAAGCGAATATCGCGGTTTTGCTCGAACGCGGTGTCGCGGTGGTTGGTCCAGCCTCCGGCCAGCTCACCGGCGCCGATTCCGGTCCTGGTCGGATGGAAGACCCGGAGACGATCGTTGCTGCTGCCATCACACGAGTCAAATCGTCACGTGATCTCGCCGGTCTGCGAGTGCTCGTGACAGCCGGTGGAACACGCGAACCGCTCGACCCGGTTCGGTTCATCGGAAACCGATCGAGCGGCAAACAGGGTCTCGCGATCGCGGAGGCGGCCACGCGTCGCGGGGCCACGGTGACCCTAGTTGCGGCACACCTCGAGAGTTCGTTGTCGGCTGATGTCGCAACGTCGATTGAGACCGTTGTCGCAAACACCGCGTTGGAGGTCCAGGCAGCGGTCAACGGCAGACTGGGCGAGTCTGACCTCGTCATCATGGCCGCAGCGATCGCCGACTACCGGCCGAGCAGAATCTCAGAGTCAAAACTCAAGAAGGACCTTGTGGGGGAAATACTTGAGCTGTCGCTTGTCAGAACCCCAGACATCCTGAGCAGTATCTCCGTCCGTGCTCGGGCCGATCAAGTTATCGTCGGCTTCGCGGCCGAAACCGAGGCGGATGACGCTGCGCTCATCGAACTGGGGCGAGACAAGCTCGTCCGCAAAGGGTGCGATTATCTCGTCGTCAACAGGGTTGGCTGGGATGAAGGGTTTGCAACAGACACCAACCGCATCGTCGTGCTCGATCGGGCCGGCGCTATAGTTGGGGAGGCCAGCGGCTCGAAGCTCGCGGTAGCCGATCACATCCTCGACCTGGTAGCTCCGAATCATCGGCAAGGCTAAACCTCTCTGGAGACTCAATGACCAACGATCTTCGCCTGTTCACCTCAGAGTCTGTAACTGAGGGGCACCCAGACAAGATCTGCGATCAGATCAGCGACAGCATCTTGGATGGTCTGCTCGCGGTCGACCCACACGCACGCGTCGCCGTCGAGACCCTTGTCACGACCGGACTCGTTCATGTCGCCGGAGAGGTGACGACCAGCGGGTACGTTGACATCCCGTCGATCGTACGTGCGCGCATCTCCGAGATCGGCTACAACTCATCGGAGGTTGGCTTCGACGGCAGTTCGTGCGGAGTCTCGGTGTCGATCGGTGGTCAGTCGCCCGATATCGCCCAAGGGGTCGACCACGCTTTCGAGTCACGCGAGGAGTCGAGCGTCGACGCTGACGACCTTCAGGGCGCTGGCGATCAGGGCATCATGTTCGGCTATGCGACAACCGAGACTCCTGAACTTATGCCGGTCCCGATCTGGCTCGCTCATCGACTCGCTGAACGCCTTGCTGAGGTTCGCAAGAGCGGTCTTGTCGACTATTTGCGACCCGACGGCAAGACTCAAGTCACAATCGGGTACGACGGGTCAACCCCTCGCACGGTCGAGACCGTGGTCGTCTCGACGCAGCACTCTGCGGCGATTGAGACCGAGGAGCTTCGACGCGAAGTCCAGAGACTCGTGATCGCGCCCACTCTTGAGCGAAGCGCCCTGGATTCCAGCGGAGTGCGCGTACTCATCAACCCGACCGGTCGTTTCGAGATCGGCGGTCCGCAGGGCGACGCCGGCGTCACCGGCTGCAAGATCATCGTGGATACCTACGGAGGCGCTTCCAGGCACGGCGGCGGCGCATTCAGTGGCAAGGATCCTTCGAAAGTCGACCGCTCGGCTGCATACGCGCTTCGTTGGGTAGCAAAGAATGCCGTGTCGGCTGGCCTCGCGGAGCGACTTGAGGTGCAAGTGGCCTACGCAATCGGCAAGGCAGCGCCAGTCGGGCTCTATGTCGAAAGTTTCGGCACCGGTCACTTTTCGGATGCCGCCATCATCGATGCAATCCGCGAGGTGTTCGATTTGCGGCCCGCAGCGATTATCCGTGAACTGGACTTGTTGCGCCCGATCTATGCAGCATCAGCGACCTACGGGCACTTTGGTCGCGAACTACCGCAGTTCACCTGGGAGCGGCTCGATCGAGTCGAGCAACTGCGCAGCGCAGTCGGCGCGTAGCGTGACGGCGGAGGCCGACCAACCGACGATCGCACGAGTGGTCATCGACTCACCATTGCCACAACTTGATCGGCTGTTCGACTACGTTATCCCCGAGAAGCTGCGCGCTACAGCCAGGAGCGGCATGCGCGTTACGGTGCCGTTTCGCTCGGCTGGCAGATTCTCGGCCGGCTACATCGTTGAGATCGTTGATTCGGTCGACTACACCGGAACCCTGAGCACAATCGAATCCGTGGTGTCACCCGTCGCGGTGCTGCACAACGAGGTCTGGGATCTCGCACGGGCCGCCGCGGACAGGGCCGCTGGTTCGGCAAGTGACATCCTTAGGCTCGCGATTCCTCCTCGGCAAGTGCGAGTTGAGAAGGCGTGGCTCGACGCCGAGCGCACCGGGCGACTCAGCACCTTTGCCACGCCGGCCGTCTCCGGGTACCCCTCTGGCACGGTCGAATCGATCGTTCGTGCGAACGGGCGCGCGGCGGTCGCTGCGATCCCCGGAGTCGTCGAGGTCGCAGGAGGCGCCAGCGTTGGGGCCTGGGCGTTGACTCTCGCGCAGGCCGCGGCCGCAACTGTCGCTGAGCAGGGCACCGCAATCCTCGCGGTACCTGATTACCGCGACCAAGAACAGCTTCTGGCTGCGCTTGCTGAACTGGTGCCGGCCGAACGCATTATCCGGTTGGATGCTCGCCAGTCGAATGCTGACCGTTATCGCGCATTCTTGCGGTGCCTAGGCGAATCCGGCATCGTGATCGTGGGCAATCGCTCCGTCATCTACGCGCCTGCACCATCGCTCGGCCTGATTGCGCTGTGGGACGACGGGGATCCGCTCCATGCCGAGCCGCTCGCGCCATACGTGCACAGCAGAGATGCTGCACTGATTCGGCAAGAGCAACAGGGCTGCGCGCTCATCTTTTTGGCTCATACGCGCAGCACCGAAGTCCAGCGACTTCTCGAGGTCGGCTGGCTGAGCTCGATCGAACCGCAGCCGCGTCGACGCCCGAAAGTTGTACCAACAGCGCAGCAAGCTGCGCGTGACGGTTTCGCCGCACGAGCTCGGATCCCCTCTTCGGCCTGGGAGATCGCGAGCGCGGCCCTCAAGACCGGACCGGTCCTCATTCAGGTGGCGCGCCCCGGCTACGCGCCGAGGCTCGCCTGTCGCGATTGCCAGTGCACTGCTCGTTGCCGCCGATGCGATGGACCCTTGCAGTCCAAGTCAGCCGACGCAGTGCCTTCGTGTTCATGGTGCGGTGCTCTCGCGGCTCACTGGCAGTGCGCAGCGTGCGATGGCAACACCCTGCGATTGATCGGTTCCGGTGCGACTCGAACAGCTGAAGATCTTGGCCGCGCCTTTCCAGGCGCGCTCGTGCTGGTTGCCGACGGTGAACGCCCGATTTTGCACGTCGGAGCCGAGCCAGCGCTTGTGATCGCCACGCGTGGCGCAGAACCCGTCGCACAGGGCGGCTTTGCTGCCGTACTCCTACTCGACGGCGATGGCATGCTTGCACGAGAATCACTCCGGGTCGGTGAAGACTGTCTGCGGTCGTGGTCAAACGCCG
>CAZCOC010000006.1:0-15584 GCA_964500075.1 uncultured Salinibacterium sp. | reverse complement strand
AACGCCGCAGCCCTCGCCTCCCAAACCGCCTCGATCGTGCTCGTCGGCGTTGGTGGTGCACTTGCGACGGCACTGACAACCTGGCGCCAAGCGGATTACGCGAGCGCGGAACTCGCTGACCGCAGGCGACTTCGCTTCCCTCCTGCCGTTCGGGTCGCGACCGTTACAGGCACTCACGAGCGAGTTGCAGAAGCTACGCTCGCCGCGGTCGGCGTTAGCTCGACCCACTTCATCGATGTCCTCGGCCCAGTGGTGCTGGCTGATGGCAGCGCTCGATCGATAGTGCGTTTCGATTACGCGCTTGGTCCGGCTGTCGCCGCCCAGCTACGGGCTGACGTCATTCGGGCCGCAACGGCACGACCACCATCGAGGCCGCCGGTCGCGAACCAGAGTCAACGACCGCTCACGCTGCGGGTGCGATTCGACGACAGCGAGCCGTTCCTCGATGCCTGAACTGTTGTCGAAGCCAACTGATCCGCTACGGCGGGGGAGAATGCTCGGGTGACCGCACTCAGAATCGTGTTCGCTGGAAGCCCGGCTGCGGCCCTGCCGAGCCTGCGCATCCTCAATCAATCTCGACACCGGGTCATTGCAGTCATCACCCGTGCAGATTCACCGCAGGGCCGCAAGGCGGTGAGTGCCCCGACGCCCGTGGCCCACTATGCCGTCGAGCACGAAATCGAATCGATCCGTCAGAATCGGCTCGGCGACGAGGTGACAGAGCGCGTCCGCAATCTCGGGCCCGACCTTGGGGTTATCGTCGCCTATGGCGCGCTTGTGCGGGAGCCGTTGCTGTCAACGCCGCGTCTCGGCTGGATCAACCTACACTTCTCACTCCTCCCACGGTGGCGTGGCGCTGCACCCGTTCAGCACGCAATAATCGCCGGCGACTCGACGACCGGTGCAGCCGTATTCCAGTTGGTCAACGATCTCGATGCTGGAGAGGTATTCGCGCACATCCAACAGCCGATCGGCGCCCAACAGACAGCCGGAGCGCTGCTCGACACCCTCGCAACTGCTGGAGCTGAATTGCTGCTAGGCGTGGTCGACTCGATCGCTGACGGCACGGCGCGGTCGCGACCGCAAATTGGCGAGGTGACGACTGCACCGAAACTGTTGCTCAGCGACGGCGAGGTGCAGTGGCGGCGCCCGGCCAGTAGCGTGTTCGCACAGATCCGTGGCGTGACACCCGAGCCCGGGGCGTTCACTAGCCTTGACGGTGCGAGGCTCAAGATTCTGGAAGCAGCGATTGCAGGTGAGTTTTCTGGCATCGCGCCGGGTGAGTTGCGGCGGGTCGGTAAGGCGGTGCTGGTTGGAACCACGACTGATCCGATCGAGCTACTGTCGGTGCATCCCGCCGGAAAGCGCGCAATGAACGCCGCCGATTGGTGGCGCGGTCGGCCAAGTGCCAGCGCCGTGGTGGCGGAGTGAGCCAGCCCCAATCTGCCCGCAGGATCGCCCTCGACGTGCTTATTGCGGTCAGGGAGTCTGACGCCTATGCGAACTTGCTGCTGCCGGTGCGCATCGGTCGGGCAAAGCTCAATGAGGCGGATGCTGGACTGGCGACCGAGCTGACCTACGGCACGCTACGCATGCAGGGCTACTACGACCGCATCATCGAGCAAGCGGCCAAGCGGCCAGTGAGCGCGATCGATCCCAGCATTCTCGACGTGTTGCGGCTCGCTTGTCACCAGTTGCTCTCAATGCGGGTCGCACAACACGCGGCGGTCGATGAATCGGTCAATCTTGCGAAGACCGTTGGCTCAAATTCGGCCGTCGGGTTCGTTAACGGTGTACTGAGGACGATCACGCGCACCGATGCGGCGACCTGGCGCGACCGCGTGCTTGCCGAGGCAGGATCGGGGGAGGAAGCACTCTCGATTGAATACTCGCATCCGCTCTGGGTGACCAGGGCTTTTCGACAAGTCCTAGTTGCCGAGAACCGCGAAGGGGAGTTGGAAAGTCTGCTGGCGGCGGACAACGTTGCACCGAGGGTGTGCCTAGTCGCACTGCCAGGACTCGCACAACGATCTGAGCTCGACGCGTACGCCACACCGTTCTCGCCCATCGGCGCAACTCTCGATCGAGGCGACCCCCTTCGCTTGGCCGAAGTGCGAGCTGGTCGCGTTCGGGTGCAGGACGAGGGCTCCCAGCTGGCGTCTCTCGCACTCAGTCGTGCTCGAGCCGTGCAGCACGGCGAACGCTGGCTCGACATGTGTGCTGGCCCAGGAGGCAAGGCTGCTGTTCTCGCCGCCGAGGCGGCACAGGGCGGTGCAGTCCTCGTCGCAAACGAGCTCGTGCCGGCGCGCGCCTCGCTTGTACGCGAGACGCTTGCGGTCTTCGATCCGGCCCCTGAAGTGCTCGAGCTCGATGGGGTCTCGATCGGTGAGCTGTTGCCAGCGGTGTTCGATCGCATTCTGCTGGATGCCCCCTGCACAGGACTCGGCGCACTTCGGCGACGTCCTGAAGCCCGCTGGCGCAAGCAGCCGAGCGATGTTGCCGAACTCGGTGCGCTGCAACTTCGCTTGCTCCGCTCAGCGTTTGCCGCCCTGAAACCGGGTGGAATTGTCGCGTACGTGACGTGTTCGCCCCACGCCGCTGAAACGAAGGCCATCGTCGCGGCCGCCTTGCGTAGCTCCCCGGAAATGAACCGGCTCGACACCGTCGCGGTGCTCCAGTCGATCGTCGACGAAGCACTGGATCTGCCGAAGGCAAGTCATGTGCAGCTTTGGCCACACCGCCACGGCACTGATGCGATGTTCATCCAGTTGCTCACTAAGGTGTGAGCATGGCCGTGCGCATCAGTCCAAGCATCCTCGCCGCCGACTTCGCGAACCTCGAGCGTGATATCGCGCGAATCGCAACTGCCGACCTTGTCCATGTCGATGTCATGGACAATCACTTTGTTCCGAACCTCACGTTCGGGCCTCAGATGGTGGAGCGCATCCAGCAAGTTTCTGCGATTCCGCTCGACGTGCACCTGATGATCGATGACCCCGACCGGTGGGCGCCGAGATACGCCGAACTTGGCGCGTTCTCGGTGACCTTTCACGCTGAGGCGACCGGTCGCCCAGTCGAACTGGCTCGCACCTTGCGCGGTCTTGGATCCCGTGCAGGAATTGCACTCAAACCCGGCACCGATGCTGCGCCCTACTTTGGCCTACTCGCGGAGTTCGACCAGGTACTCATCATGACCGTTGAACCGGGCTTCGGCGGCCAAAGCTTCATGGTCTCGACTCTGGCAAAGCTCAGCGCTGTGCGCGATGCGATTGATGTGACGGGCAGCGAGACCTGGCTTCAAGTTGATGGCGGTATCGACCTCTCGACGATCGCAATCGCGCGCCAGGCTGGCGCAGACACCTTCGTCGCAGGCTCAGCAGTGTTTGGCACAGACGATCCCACTGCCGCCATCGCGGGCCTTCGACAGGCGGCGGACGGGCGCGCACGCTAGCGGCTCGGTTGTAAGTTCCTCGCCCACTACTGGCACGATGGGATCATGACAGATTCAGCGCGAAGCAAGCCAGAGGTCGAGTTCTATGAGGGAGCAGAGCCAACTGAGCTCGTGATCATTGACATCGAAGAGGGCAGCGGTGCCCAAGCTGCCCCGGGTGCAACGGTCGAGGTGCACTACCTTGGCGTCGATTTCGAGTCTGGCGAAGAGTTCGACTCGAGTTGGAGCCGCGGACAGTCAATCCAGTTTCCACTCCAGGGTCTCATCAAGGGCTGGCAGGAAGGTATCCCCGGCATGAAGGTCGGCGGTCGCCGCCAGCTCATCTGCCCGCCCCATCTTGCCTACGGTCCGGTCGGCGGCGGACATCGCCTCTCCGGGCGCACTCTCACCTTCGTGATCGATCTCCTCGGCACCAGCTAGGGAAACCTTGTCGGATTGAGTTCGGCGACACGGTCCATGGCTGCTTTGCCCACCGCCGGGTCCGGTCGGTCACCGCAACCCAGACGCCGGCTGTGAGGTAGTGCAACTCGGTGTATCCCCGCGATTCCTGCGTCTCCTCGGCGCGTGTCGCGAAGATGATCGAGTCGCCTCCGGTCGACACTCCGCTTGATCCAGTAGCCGCCAGGGTTGTCCGAACCCCAGCGAGCTCGGGAAAGTTCGAACCACGCCCAGTCGAATCGGGCGGATTGAGCACCATGAAACTCCCCATGAGCGCCGTCACCTCGTCTGCCGTAGAGAGGTCAGCGCAGGTTGGGAGCAGGAGCGCCTCGGTACTGCGCTCGGGATCCGTAGAAGCGGAAGCGGATGCGACCGGCTGCTGTTCCCGCTGCTGCAGAAGGTGTCGAAGATGGCAACGCTTCAGTTGTCTCTGGAACCGGCGGCGTGAAAGAGCACCCGGTGAGTGTGAGCGTGATGGTCACCGTCGCGGCCCAAGCCGCGGTCACTCGAAGGTGCGTCAAGATCCTCCACTGTTCGACGCTCGGCCTGTCACGGCCTCGACGGGCTCATGGCCGTCTGAGGTTGACACGCCGCCCTAGTACCCTTGAAGAGTGAAGACCTTCGAGGAGCTGTTCGCCGAGCTGGGGCAACGCGCCGAAGCACGTCCGCATGGGTCCAACACTGTTGAGTTACTTGACGCAGGTGTCCACGCGATCGGCAAGAAAATCGTCGAGGAGGCCGCAGAGGTCTGGATGGCGGCGGAGTACCAGTCTGACGTCGAGACGGCGGAGGAGATTTCGCAGCTCATGTACCACCTCCAAGTACTCATGGTGGCGAAGGGACTCACCCCGGCGGATATCTGGCGACATCTGTAGGCCCATCCAGCCGACCTCCCAACCAACCCCGTCAGGAATCGCTTGATGCTTAAGATCGCCGTGCCCAACAAGGGCTCGCTCAGTGAGATCGCCGCTGAAATGCTCACCGAGGCCGGTTACAGCGGTCGACGCGACCCGCGTGCGCTGAGCGCACTCGACTCGCGAAACGATGTCGAATTCTTCTACCTTCGGCCGCGCGACATCGCGACCTACGTTGGCTCGGGTGCCCTCGACGTCGGCATCACCGGTCGTGACCTATTGCTCGATTCTCGCAGCCCAGCACAAGAGATTGCGCGCCTCGACTTCGGAGAATCAACCTTCCGTTTCGCCGCGATACCCGGCCGTTTTTCGAGCCTGGCCGATCTCACTGGACTCCGCATTGCGACGAGTTATCCAGCGCTCGTCGGTGACTTCCTTGCCCGCAACGGCGTGCAAGTGGTGATCGTCGCCCTCGATGGCGCGGTCGAGTCCGCCGTCAAGCTCGGGGTTGCGGATGCTGTCGCCGACGTCGTGTCCACCGGGTCGACGTTGCGCGCTCAGGGCCTGGAGATCTTCGGCCCGATCATCCTCGATTCGACCGCCGTGCTCATCAGCTCCACCCCAGACGCTGCGGGAATTGCCACCCTTCAGCGTCGGCTCCAAGGGGTCCTCGTCGCGCGCCAGTTCGTGCTGGTCGACTACCACGTCCCTGTTGCGCTGTTGGATGCGGCGTCCATGATCACCCCTGGTCTTGAGAGCCCAACCGTCGCGCCGCTGCATGATCCAGAGTGGGTCGCGGTCCGAGCCATGGTACCCACGGCGGATACCAATCATGTGCTCGACGAACTGCAGGAGCTTGGAGCGCGCGCGATCATCGTCAGCTCGATCCACGCTGCGCGGATCTGAGATGGTGGTCGCGATTCGCGTCATTCCGTGTCTGGACGTCGCCGCCGGGCGAGTGGTTAAGGGCGTCAACTTCTTGAACCTGCGCGATGCCGGGGACCCGGTCGAGCTGGCGCGACGCTACTACGAACAGGGCGCTGACGAGATTACCTTCCTCGACGTCACGGCAACGATCGACGAGCGCGCGACGATGTACGAAGTGGTGCGCGCGACGGCCGAACACGTCTTTATCCCCCTGACTGTTGGCGGGGGAGTGCGCACAGCCGATGATGTCGCGCGGCTTCAAGCGAACGGGGCAGACAAGGTCGGCGTGAACAGTGCGGCGATTGCCCGGCCAGAACTTCTCGACGAGATCGCTGACCGTTTCGGTGCACAAGCACTCGTGCTCTCGCTCGATGTTAAGCGTCGAGGTGCAAGCTGGATCGTGACCACTCACGGCGGTCGAACCGAAACCGACATTGACGCCCTGGATTGGGCTCGGGAGGCTATTGACCGAGGCGCTGGTGAGTTGCTCGTCAACTCGATCGATGCCGACGGCACAAAGGCTGGTTTCGATTTGGAGCTCGTTGCGGCGATGCGCGCGCTCAGTTCGGTGCCGGTGATCGCGAGCGGTGGGGCAGGAGCGGTAGAGCATTTCGCGCCTGCGGTTGCCGCCGGCGCTGACGCGGTGCTGGCGGCATCCGTGTTTCACAGCGGAGAATTGACCGTGGGCGATGTCAAGCGTTCACTGAATGCGGCAGGAGCGGTGACCAGATGAACGAGGTGCTGACGGATGCCACGGTCGGGGCCGTTATCGATAGGGCCGTGTTTGGCGCGGATGGCTTGATGCCAGCAGTCATTCAAGAGGTAGACACCCGCGACGTGCTCATGGTCGGCTACATGAACGTGGAGGCGCTTCGCCGAACCCTCACCGAGGGGCGAGTGACGTTCTGGTCGCGCAGTCGGCAGGAATTCTGGCGCAAAGGCGACACGAGTGGCCATGTGCAGTTTGTGCGAGCTGCCGCGCTCGATTGCGACGGCGATGTCGTGCTCGTCACCGTGCAGCAGCATGGGCCAGCGTGTCACACGGGCGCGCGCAGCTGCTTCGACGTCGACCCGCTCGTACCGAAACAGGCTTCAAGCGATGACTGACTCGACAACTCGCTCCGACTTCGAAGCTCGTCTTGCCGAAGGCCACGGCGTCGTTCCAGTCATCCGCGAGCTCTTCGCCGATGGAGAAACTCCGGTTGGCGTATACCGCAAGCTTGCTCAAGGGAAGCCAGGCACGTTCCTCCTTGAATCGGCAGAGCAAGGGGGAATTTGGTCGAGGTTCTCCTTCGTCGGCGCCTCGAGCTTTGGTGTGCTGACCCAGCAGGGCGAGAAGGTCACCTGGCTTGACTACGGACTGTCAGCGAATCGAGCGCTCGGCGATCAAGCGGACCGGCCAGCCTCGGTTGGACCTCTGGATTCGATTGCCGCGCTCTACGAGCGTTGGCGGACCCCGCGAGTGCCAGGGCACCCGCCGCTCACCGGCGGTTTGGTCGGGTTCATTGGATGGGAAGCCGTCAGACAAATCGAGCACTTGCCGGATGCGCCGCCAGCCGATTTCAGTATCCCAGGCCAGGCGCTGAGCTTTGTTTCAGAACTCGTCGTGCTCGATCACCGCTTCGGCACCGTGTTGCTCATCGCGGCCGCGCTCAACGACGGTGTGGAATCAGCCGCCGAATTGTGGTCAGGGGCGCAATCGCGACTCGACCGCATGCAGGCAGAGCTGGCCGAACATACCGCCGCGTATCTGGCGGAGGTCGACTTGAGTATCGAGCCAGCACCGCGCGCGCGTGTCACTGAAGCGGAATACATCGCCGCGATCGAACGGTCGAAGCAGTACATTCGCGATGGCGACGTCTTTCAGGTCGTCATTTCCCAATGCTTTGACCTCGAACTCTCCGCAACTCCCATCGATGTGTACCGCGTTCTTCGCACCCTGAACCCTTCGCCGTACATGTACCTGCTCTCGCTGAATGATGCCGATGGTGAGCCCTATTCGATCGTTGGTTCGAGCCCGGAGGCTCTCGTGAAAGTCACGAGCAATCGCGTGTACATGCATCCGATCGCAGGGTCGCGCCCGCGTGGCGAGACCCCGGAGCGGGATCAGGCGCTGTCAGAAGAACTTCTTGCCGATGAGAAGGAGCAAGCCGAGCACCTCATGCTCGTCGACCTCGCACGAAACGACCTGTTGAAGGTGTGCACGCCCGGAACTGTCGACGTCACCGAGTTCATGCAAGTTGAGCGATTCAGTCACATCATGCACCTCGTTTCATCGGTTGAGGGTGACCTCGCGGCTGGCAAGAGCCCGATCGACGTCTTCCGCGCGACCTTCCCAGCCGGCACGCTCTCTGGTGCGCCCAAGCCACGAGCCCTCAAGATCATCGATGAACTGGAGCCAGCGCAGCGCGGCGTCTATGGTGGCGTCGTCGGCTACATCGACTTCGCTGGTGATGCTGATCTCGCGATTGCTATCCGCACAGCCACGATCTCCGGCGGAATCGCCCGGGTGCAGGCGGGCGCTGGACTCGTCGCTGACTCCGATCCGCAGAAGGAGTACGAAGAGTCGATCAACAAAGCGGCAGCACCGTTGAGAGCTGTTGCCATCGCTAACGCGCTCCGCCAACTCTGATGGCGCGTGCTCACATGGATTCGGCTCGAATCCGTTCCGGGGTGGTGGTAGCGGGCATCACCTTCTCAGGTCTCGCGTTCGTCGCCTGGACGCAGCCATGGTTGACTGTCTCGCTCGTTGACGGCACAACTGTCGAAGTGTCGGGCGATGCCGCGGCACCGGGCCTCGCAGCGCTTTCGCTCGCAGCGCTCGCCGTGTTTGCTTCACTCGCAATCGCGGGTCCTGGTGTTGGCACGGTGTTGGCCTTCGTGGCGATTGCGATTGGCATGCTGGTCGCTAGCTCGGGGATTGGCGCGTGTGCAGACCCGCTGAGCGCCGCCACCTCTGCTGTGACAAGTGCCACCGGGGTAGCCGGTGCGAATTCGCTAGCGACGCTCATCGAGTCGATAGTTTCCACGCCGTGGGGTGTGGTTGCGATCGTGGCCGGGGCGTGCCTTGTTCTCACCGGAATCGGGACCCTCGCCACCAGTCGGCGTTGGCCGCGAGCCAATCGCAAATACAGCGCACTGGGGCCAGCAGCCCAACCGCCCTCGACTGGGCAGATTGTTTCGAAGCACAATTCCCGGCAGCAGGACCGGCCCGAGATCGTGGCATCACGCTCCTCGATCGATGATTGGGACTCCCTGAGCAAGGGCGATGATCCGACTCGGAGGTGATAGGCGCGGCTCCTGTGGCGCAGTGGCGCGCTCGGCTTGTCGATAGAATTGTGTCAATCGTAGAGAGCGGAGCCCAAACAACTATGAGCGCTGAGTCTGATCCCGGACACGGAAACTCCTATGCTGCCTGGATCGCGGTAACAATCATGATTGTCGCTTTCGCCATCGGCACCGTTGGGTACTGGCTCGACCTCTCTTGGTTAGTGTGGGCATCCGTCGGCCTCGTCGGGGTTGGTGCCGTGAGCGGCTACCTGCTCGCCAAAGCCGGCTACGGTGTCGGCGGCGACAAGTTGACTCGGAAGACCCATATCTAACGTGCTTGACGAACTCGTTCGAGGTGCCCTTGCGGATGCCGCGCTGCGGCGCGAGCACCACCCGCTCAAACAGGTCGAGGCACAGGCACGAGCACAGCGGCCTTCCCTCGACGCGTTGGCCGCGTTGGCCCCTCGGGACAGTGTGCATATCATCGCGGAAGTGAAACGCTCGAGCCCGTCCAAGGGCAAGCTGGCGGCGATCTCGGATCCAGCTGCACTTGCGCTCGAGTACCAGAGTGGCGGCGCAAGTGCAGTGAGCGTACTCACTGAGGGCCGAAAATTCGGCGGCGCGCTCGAGGATCTTGTCGCGATTCGTCATGCCGTCAGTATTCCCGTCTTGCGCAAGGACTTCATCGCTGAGCCCTACCAACTCTTCGAGGCACGGGCAGCGGGCGCGGACCTCGCTCTCTTGATTGTCGCCGCTCTCGACAACACCACGCTCGCCGAGCTGTTCACGCTGACCAACGAATTGGGGATGACCGCGTTGGTTGAAACTCACAGCGCGGATGAGGTGGAACGCGCGCTTGATCTCGGGGCAGACCTCATCGGTGTCAACGCTCGTGACCTCAGCACGTTCGAGCTTGATCAGGACCTGTTCGGTTCACTCGCTGACCGAATTCCAAGCGGTGTCATTCGAGTCGCAGAATCTGCTGTGAAGTCCGCGGCGGATGTCGCACACTACCGGCGCGCCGGCGCGGACGTTGTATTGATCGGTGAGGCTCTGGTTACGGGCGACCCGCTCGCAACTCTCAACGAATTTCTGGCCGTCTAATGGCGCTCCGCGACGAACTCGGGCCGTACTTTGGTGAGTATGGAGGCCGGTACGTACCAGAATCTTTGATTGCCGCGCTCGACGAACTCGATGCGGCATACATGACCGCGAAGTCAGACCCGGCCTTCGCTGCAGAACTCAGCGGGTTGCACGCTACATACACCGGAAGACCCTCGATCATCACGGAGGTGCCGCGGTTCGCAGAACATGCTGGCGGTGCCCGCGTGATCCTCAAGCGCGAGGATCTCAATCACACCGGCTCGCACAAGATCAACAACGTGCTCGGACAAGCGCTTTTGGCGCGACGGCTCGGGAAGAAGCGGCTCATTGCCGAGACTGGCGCTGGTCAGCACGGTGTGGCGAGTGCGACGGCTGCTGCGCTGTTCGGGATGGAATGCGTCGTCTACATGGGTGAGGTCGACACCGAACGCCAAGCACTCAATGTCGCCAGAATGCGGCTGCTCGGCGCAGAGGTGATTCCCGTAACGACTGGTTCACGTACGTTGAAGGATGCGATCAACGACGCACTGCGGGACTGGGTCGCGAATGTCGACACCACCCACTATCTGCTCGGCACCGTCGCCGGTCCCCATCCTTTTCCTGTGATGGTTCGCGACTTCCACAAGATCATCGGGGAAGAAGCTCGACAGCAGGTCATCGAGCTGACCGGTCAACTCCCGGATGCCGTCACGGCCTGCGTTGGTGGCGGTAGCAACGCAATGGGAATCTTCCACGCATTCCTCGACGACCCCGACGTGGCGCTCTATGGATACGAGGCTGCTGGCGACGGTCACCTCACCGAACGTCACGCCGCGACGATCACGCGCGGCCGGCCAGGTGTCCTCCACGGTGCTCGCAGCTACTTGCTGCAGGATGCCGACGGGCAGACCGTCGAGTCACACTCGATCTCCGCTGGCTTGGACTACCCAGGCGTCGGACCCGAGCACTCTTGGCTCAACGACATCGGCCGCGCGCACTACCTGCCCATCACGGACGACGAGGCGATGCAGGCCATGCGCCTGCTGAGTCGCACGGAAGGCATTATTCCCGCGATCGAGACCGCACATGCGCTTGCCGGAACAATGAAGCTCGGGCGTGAGCTTGGGCCTAAGGCGTCGATTCTTGTGAACCTGAGTGGCCGCGGCGACAAAGATATGGAGACAGCCGGAAACTACTTCGAGTTGTTCGACCGCAAGGCGCAAGAGCAACTCACTGCAGGGTCGGCATGACGACGGTCGCGGAGGTCCTTGCACAGCGAAATGACTCTTCGTCAGGAGCGCTCATCGGGTACCTGCCTGCCGGCTATCCAACCCTCGACGCGAGCGTAGATGCGGCGGTAGCACTTGCTGAGAACGGCGTCGACATTATCGAACTCGGGTTGCCATACTCCGATCCAGTCATGGATGGCCCTGTCATCCAAAAGGCCACACAGACAGCACTCGCCGGCGGCTTTCGCCTGCAAGACGGTTTCGACGCAGTTGCGGCGATAACCGCGCGGGTCGGCGTTCCTGTGCTGGTAATGACGTACTGGAATCCAGTGTTGCAGTTTGGCGTCGAACGATTCGCCGACGATCTGCTTGCAGCGGGAGGGGCTGGGCTCATCACTCCCGACTTGATCGCGGACGAAGCAGCGCTGTGGCTTACGGCATCCGACAGAACCGATCTCGAGCGGGTCTTTCTCGCAGCACCGTCCTCGACGGATGTGCGCCTAGAACAAGCCTCGAAACGCAGTCGCGGATTCGTGTACGCGGTATCAACCATGGGCATTACCGGCGCTCGGAACGATGTGGATTCGGCGGCCCGGACACTCGTTCGCCGGCTCCGTGAGGCCGGGTCGACTCGCGCCTGCGTCGGACTCGGTATCTCCACTGCTGACCAAGTTCGCGAAGTGCTCGAATATGCCGACGGCGCAATTGTTGGCTCTGCGCTGGTATCTGCATTGACCGAGGGCGGCGTTGCCGCCGTCGGCCGCACCGCCGCCGCACTGGCAGCCGGTACTAGGCTGACCTAGTTGTCTCGCTGAAAGGTGTTCCCCGTGTCGCTCCTGCTCACTGGCATTCCGAGTCCGCCAAGCGAATGGCAGTTTTTCAACGTCAGCGCTTGGGTGCAGTCGAGTTTCGGGCTCGAGTTGCCGTTCACGCTGCGCATTTATGCGTACGCACTGTGCATCCTTGTAGGGATCATCGCGGCGACCATCCTCACCAATCGTCGGCTGACCCAGCGCGGAGCCGAGCCGTGGATTGTTATCGACGTCATCATCTGGGCGATCCCGCTCGGACTGGTCGGTGCGCGGCTGTGGCACGTCTTTACGCACCCGGACGACTACTTCGGCCCAGGGAACGATCTCATCAAGATTCTGTTCATCTGGGAGGGTGGAAACGCACTCTTCGGTTCGCTGATTGGTGGCGCGATCGGGGCGTACATCGGCTGTCGAATCGTCGGATTGCGACTCTGGAGCTTCGCTGATGCCCTTGCTCCTGGGATGCTCCTCGCCCAGGCCCTCGGCCGCCTCGGCAACTACTTCAACCAAGAGTTGTACGGACTGCCGACCGACTTGCCATGGGGCTTGCAGATCGACGCTGACAACGCCGCGTTCCCGGTCGGACTTCCACCCGGGACGCTGTTCCACCCGACGTTCCTGTACGAGATGATCTGGAACGTCGTCGGCATTGTCTTCCTCCTCGCGATGGAGCGACGCTATCGACTCGTCAAACGTGCGGTCGGAGCACTTTCCGTCCCGGTACCAATTGGTGACCACGTTCGCAGATTGCAGTGGGGCAAAGTCTGGGCACTGTACATGATCTGGTACGGGCTCGGACGCGTGGTGTTCGAATCAATTCGAATCGACCCGAGCGAAATCATCCTCGGATTGCGGGTCAATGTCTGGGGTGCGCTGCTCTCAATCACGCTCGGCGTGATCCTGTTCGCGCTACAGTCTCGCAACCACACTGGACAAGAGCCGAGCGTGTACGTACCAGGTCGCGAATGGATTCCTGAGGGTGTTGTAGACTCCGAGGAGACCTATTCAGACAGTGACGAACCCGGCGATGAAGCCAAAATTGCCGTCACACCCTCGTCCTCCTAGGTCGCGAGAACACCGTGTTCTCCCGCAGCAAAGCTCGCCACAAGCGGAATGTTAGATCTGAGTCCTGATAACCGGGGCTGATTCCCACGTGGGCCATTGACGTCCCGCTTCGCCCCTGCTCCAACGTGAGGTCGTTCCCGATGACCCTAAAACCACCCTTCGAACGTTTCAGCGTGGTGCCAGCTACTGCTGGACTCTATGACCCGCGCAATGAGCGCGACGCGTGCGGCTTGGCAATGGTTGCGACCCTTCGCGGCACTGCAGGTCATGACATCATCACAACCGCCCTTACGGCGCTGCGCAATCTCGAGCATCGCGGGGCTGTTGGCTCCGACGCTGGCACAGGTGACGGAGCAGGCATCATCACTCAGTTGCCAGACGCGTTCCTCCGAGCGGTCGTTGACTTCGTGCTCCCAGCCAACGGTCGCTACGCCGTTGGGATGGCCTTTCTTCCGAAGGATGCCGCCGAACGAGAGCTCGTCAAGTCCGGCGTCGCGGCGATTGCTGAAAGCGAAGAACTCAGCGTTCTCGGTTGGCGTGAGGTTCCGGTGCGGCCCGACGTGATCGGTTCACTTGCACGAGAGGCGATGCCTGCTTTCGAACAGCTCTTTCTTGCGTCGACCCGCACAGAGGAGCGCGGTCCAGTTGGTGGCATGTCTCTCGAACGGCAGGTGTTCCGCCTGCGCAAACGGGCTGAGCACGAACTCCACGCCTATTTCCCTTCGCTTTCTTCACGCACGCTGGTGTACAAGGGCATGGTTACGACACTGCAGCTCGAACCGTTCTACCCGGATCTCTCCGATGAGCGCTTTGCGTCCAAGCTCGCCCTTGTGCATTCGAGATACTCGACGAACACCTTCCCGTCGTGGCCGCTTGCGCAGCCGTTCCGCATGATCGCGCACAACGGTGAAATCAACACGATTCAGGGAAACCGCAACTGGATGCGTGCACGCCAATCCCAGCTCGAGAGCGAGGTGCTTGGTGACCTGAAACCGCTGCTTCCGATCAACACCTCTGGCGCGAGCGACTCCGCCTCGTTCGACGAGGTCGTTGAACTGCTCAACCTTGCGGGGCGCAGCCTGCCGCACGCGATGATGATGATGGTTCCTGAGGCATACGAAAACCAACAGGACGTCGACCCAACCCGACGCGCCTTCTACGAGTACCACTCGATGCTCATGGAGCCTTGGGACGGGCCGGCCGCCCTCGTCTTCACCGATGGTTCGCTTGTCGGTGCAACGCTTGACCGTAACGGGCTACGGCCAGGCCGCTACCTCGTAACTGATGACGGACTCGTGGTACTTGCGAGCGAGATCGGGGTGTTCGATGTTGATCCGAGCAGGGTTGTGCGCAAGGGCCGCCTTCGACCGGGAAGGATGTTTCTCGTCGACACTGCCGAAGGTCGAATCATCGAGGATGATGAGGTCAAGGCCGAGCTTGCAGCGTCCAAACCATGGGCGGCGTGGCTCGAGTCGGGACGCATCGCTTTGAAGGATCTCCCTGACCGTGAGCACATCGTGCACACTCCGGCCTCGGTGAGTCGTCGGCAGCGCACGTTTGGCTACACAGAGGAGGAGCTGCGTATCCTCGTGACGCCGATGGCGCAGCATGCCACTGAACCGCTCGGCGCCATGGGCTCAGACACTCCGATCGCCGTCCTGTCTGACCGGCCACGGTTGCTGTTCGACTACTTCACGCAGCAGTTTGCGCAAGTCACGAACCCACCACTCGACTCCATCCGCGAAGAAATCGTGACCTCGATGAAGCTCGGTCTCGGTCCGGAGCGCAATCTGCTGACCGCAACGCCAGAGCATGTGCGTCAGGTCACCCTTGACTTTCCAGTCATTGACAACGACGAACTTGCGAAGATTCAACACATCGACGTGCGCGCTGGCGGCGTTCGCACGACAACAGTCAAGGGTCTATACCGGGTCGACAAAGGACCGAAGGCGATGGAGAAGCGCCTCGCGCAGATGTGTATCGAAGCTGATGAAGCGATTGAACGCGGTACTGAGTTTCTCGTGCTCTCAGATCGAGACTCAAACAAGGACCTCGCACCGATTCCTTCGCTACTGATGCTCGCAGCGGTGCACCATCACTTGATTCGGGCCGAGACCCGCATGAAGGTCGGACTTATCGTTGAAGCTGGCGACGTTCGTGAGGTTCACCACGTCGCGCTACTGGTGGGTTACGGGGCATCCGCCATCAACCCGTATCTCGCGATGGAAACAGCAGAAGAACTCGTGCGTTCTGGAATGATCCAGGGGATCACTCCGGAGCTTGCGGTGCGCAACCTCATCAAAGCGCTCGGCAAAGGTGTGCTCAAGATCATGTCGAAGATGGGCATCTCGGTCGTCGGGTCCTATGCGGGCGCGCAGGCCTTTGAAGCCGTCGGCTTGAGCAAGGACTTCGTCGAGCAGTACTTCACCGGAACCTCGAGTCTGCTGGGTGGCAT
>CAZCOC010000005.1:10971-22655 GCA_964500075.1 uncultured Salinibacterium sp. | reverse complement strand
TCGTCGTCGTTGACACGCCGACCTACTGGTCTGGTTTCGGTCAGGCTGTCATTCTGGTGCTGATTCAGATCGGTGGCTTTGGAGTCATGGTGCTGGCTTCGCTCATCGCCATAACGGTTGCGCGGCGACTGTCGCTCCAAGCGCGTATGAACGCTGCTGCCGAGACGAAAAGCTACGGGCAGATCGACGTCAAGGCAATCATTCTGAACATCGTCAAAATTTCTCTGCTGTTCGAAGCCGCTGGGGCCATCATCTTGTTTCTCTGGTTCTGGTTGCACTACGGCAATTCGATCGGGGATGCCGCGTGGCTCGGTGTGTTCCACGCGGTCTCGGCCTTCAACAACGCAGGCTTTGGCCTCTTCAGCGACAGCATCATGTCCTACGTCGGTGACCCCGTCGTCTCGCTTACGTTGTGCGTGCTCATCATCGTCGGCGGCGTCGGATTTCCGGTGCTTATCCAATTGCGCCGCTACTGGGGCACACCGCGCAAGTGGACGATGAACACGCGAATCGTTATTGCAGCGACCCTGGCACTGATTCCGGCAGGAACCATCTACATCACCGCGATCGAATGGAACAACCCGGCAACCCTCGGTCCGCTTGACTGGCCGGTCAAGATTTTGGCCGGATTCTTTCAATCGGTGCAGACGCGAACGGCCGGGTTCAACAGCATTGACATCGGTGCCACAGACGGCGCGACCCAGTTCGGGATGATTGCACTCATGTTCATCGGCGGTGGATCAGCGGGTACCGCCGGCGGTATCAAAGTGACCACCTTTGCGGTGCTCCTCTTCATCCTTATCGCCGAGATTCGCGGTGACGGCGTTGTGAACGTATTCGGTAAGCGCCTCTCGCGAGCCGTGCACCGGCAGGCGATCTCCGTCGTACTCCTCGCCGTTGGAGTGATCGTTGCGGGTACCGTCGTCATCATGATCGAAACGGGTCTTCCGCTCGGGCCAGTGCTGTTCGAAGCGGTGTCCGCCTTCGCAACGGTTGGCCTCTCAACGGGAATCACGGCGGATCTTCCGATCGCATCCCAGCTCGTTCTCTGCTTGCTCATGTTCATTGGACGACTCGGTCCGATCACGTTCGCGTCCGCGCTCGCGTTGCGTGAGCGTGGCATCCTCTATCAACTGCCGAAGGAAAGGCCACTCATTGGTTAGGTTGCGAAAAGTCAGCGCGGATCCCAAGCGAGTTGCCGATGCAGACTCCGTCGCGGTGATCGGTCTTGGACGGTTCGGGGGATCGCTTGCTCTTGAACTCATGGCCAACGGCACCGAGGTGCTCGGGATCGACGCTCGGGAGGACGTCGTGCAAGCGCTCAACGGCCAACTCACCCACGTCGTGCAAGCAGACACCACGAAGGAGGAGGTCTTGCGCCAGCTCGCAGTGCCGGACTTCGATCGAGTCGTGGTCGCGATCGGCAGCGATATCCAGTCGAGCATTCTCACGACTTCGCTTTTGCTGCGTTTCGGAATCAGCAATTTGTGGGCCAAGGCGGTCAACGACGCGCACGGCACGATTCTTGAACAACTCGGGGTCGAACATGTGATTTACCCCGAGAAAGAGATGGGCAAGCGGGTTGCTCACTTAGTTCGCGGATCCATGCAGGATTACCTGGAGATCGGCGAGAACTTCTCGATCGTCAAGATGGCCCCTCCTGCGCGCATGGTCGGCAAGACCTTGGCAGAGTCGCACGTGCGAGTTGACTCTGGCGTCACGATCACGGCAGTCAAGCCGCACGGCGGCCAGTGGCACTACACCACCGCTGACACGCTGATCACCGCTGATGACACGATTCTGGTGTCGGGGCCGACAACCAAAGCCGAGGCTTTCAGTCAGTTGCGCTGAGATCGTTAGTCTCGAAACATGCCACTCACTGGAGAATACGGACCGAGCACATCCGATTGGGCCCGCAATCAGGCAGAACTGTATGAGGCTTCTGGCGGTACTCAAGGAGCTGATATTCGTGGGCGTCCGGTCATCGTGTTGACGACAGTGGGCGCCAAGACTGGCAAGCTGCGAAAGACAGCGCTGATGCGGGTTGAGGACGCGGGGGTGTATGCGGTCGTTGCCTCCCTTGGGGGTGCGCCGAAGCATCCGGTCTGGTACTTCAATATGCTCGCCCAACCCCACGTTGAGCTTCAGGATGGGCCGGTCAAGCTCGACTATCTGGCCCGCGAAGTCACCGGCAATGAGAAGGCCAACTGGTGGAAGCGAGCGGTCGAGGTGTGGCCAGATTACGCGAATTATCAGGATGCGACCGAGCGCCAGATCCCCGTTCTCGTGCTCGAGCCGATCGACTAGCACAGCGACATCAGTGGGATTGTCGGTGCAGTCCTGCGTCTTCACCGAGCCTCAGCAGGACGCGAGCTACGACACGATCGTCGCTCATGCTCGGTGGGCGGAGCAGCCAAGATTCGCGGCTGGGTCAGATCACTGCCTCATGATGGGTAGCGGTCACGGTCTTCTTGAGGCGCGAACGTTGCGCAGTTCCGCGCCGACCCAGACGGGCGCACCTTCCTGCTTCGGCGGTGCTTTCTCGCCGAACATCGAGGGAAGCATCCCTCTCGAACGACTAACCTAAGCGGATGCACGGACACACCACCGCCGCGGACTGGACCCGCAGACACGTCGAGGCCGGCCGCCTTCCTGTCGCGGTGCTGGGCATCGCAGATGCCAGCGGCGTGCTGAGCGTCGAAGCGTTCGGCACCGACGACGGTCGCGCAGCGAAGGTCGACGACCGTTTTGCGCTGTACTCGGTGACCAAACCGCTCGTGGCGCTCACGGCCATGCGCGCCGTCGAGCGCGGCCAGTTGACGGTAGACACTCCTCTGCGAGATGCCTTGCCGGGCTTCATCAGCGGGGATGTCACTCTCGGTCACCTGATGAGCCACACCTCAGGGGTTGCCGATCTCATCCTTGGCACGAAGGCGCACGGCGGGGCGACAACGTTGCGCGAAGCGATCGAGCGCGCGCCGCTGGAGTTCGTGCCAGGCAGCGCGCGGCGGTACACCAACATCACCTGGGAGGGCGTCGCCGCACTCATCGAGCACGCGACCGGCCGCTCATTCGAGGATGAGTTCGCCGCAATGACCGCCGCCGGCGGCGCGACCGGCCTCTCGTTTGACACGGAAGGCGTGCATACCGTGCACGGCGGCGACCGCTACGAGCATGAGCCCGCAGAGCTCCTCGCGCTTCGGCACCCGGCTGCAGGAGCGGCTGCTCGCGCCGAAGATCTGCTCGCGATCGGCCAATCGCTCTTGGCAGGCGACGGTGCGGTCGTTGCGCCGGTCACGCTCGAGGCGATGCTGAGGCCGCGCACTACCGGACTGTACGTGATAGACCCAGACCCATCTAAGCGCTTCGAAGACTTCGGGATCGGGTTCAATCTGCCCCGCCGCCAAGGACTACTCGACCACAGCGTCTTCGGCCACGAAGGTTGGTGCCGCTCGCAGTTTTGGATCTCCCCAAGCGCCGGTCTCTGCGTCGTGCTCCTCACCAACCGCCTTGACGCGACGGAGCCAGATGTCGGCGTGCGAATGGATGAGTTGCTTAACGCCGTTTTCGCGGGTCGCTGACCCCGTTCGGGTTTACCCAAACGTCAGCGGGTCGACACGAGTCAGACCCGGGATGTCATCAAAGACTCGGTCGGTCGACGCGATGCGTTCGATTCCATAGACAATCGCGGTCGCGGCGTGCACGGCATCGCGGCCGCGAACCGCAGGAAAACGTTCGATGAGCTCAAGTGACAGGTCAAGGACTTCCCGATCGAACACGAGCAGCGTCGCTGAGGCAGACATGTCGCGCCCGTCCATCGCCGCAAGCCGCCTGTCGCCGGTGATTCTCAAGCGATGATGCACCAACTCCTGGATCATTTCGACACTTACGTAGGCCCGCACGCGTGCTTCAGCTGTTGCTTGAAGTAACCGCCGACACGCATCCCGGTAGGGACCGGCAGCGCCAAGGGCGTGCGCCGCGATGGAACTGTCGATCAGAAGCGCGTTCTCCATCGTCATAGACCGCGCAGGTACTCGCGCTCAAACGAGTCCTTTTCGACTGCCCAGTCGATGGGCTCAGTAACTGGATTTCTGTCAGCGCGAGTAAAGAGGCGAGCTAGCGCCTCCTGTTGTGTCGTTCGGCGCGTGAGAAGCCGCTCGCCCACCGCTTCACGAATCACCGCGGCCACGCTCTGCCGTTGAGCAGCGGCCTCTGCCTGAAGCGCGGCATACTGTGCCGGGTCGAACAGCACCTGAACTCGCCGGTCAAGGGTGGCCATGCACATACAGTAGCAGGCATACACATGGTAGCCAGAGACACTCGAAACACCGCTGCAACACGGCGGCCCTAGGCTCATTCCATGGCTGACCTGTTCGATGGCTACGGCGCCACTGCCACGAAGAGCGCAGCCACGCCCCCCTGGGATGAGATGTTTGAAGCCCCGGGTGCGGCGCGAGCCTCGTACAAGGAGATCCACGCGGCCTTAGCGCAGATGACGCAGGCCGAACTGCGCGGGCGAACGGATGCGTTGGCAAGCTCGTACCTTGCCCAGGGCGTCACGTTCGATTTTGCCGGCGAAGAGCGCCCATTCCCGCTGGATGCCGTACCTCGCGTTATCGATCAAGCCGAGTGGTTGACGGTCGAGGCAGGGATTAAGCAGCGGGTGCGAGTGCTTGAGGCCTTCCTGGCCGACATCTACGGTCCGCAGAACGCGGTGCGCGACGGCGTGATTCCGGCGCGTTTGGTCACCACATCGAGCCACTTCCATCGCGAGGCTGCCGGAATCGAACCGGCAAACGGGGTGCGCATCCAAGTTTCCGGCATCGACCTGATTCGTGACGAGCAGGGCGCATGGCGGGTACTCGAAGACAATGTTCGCGTGCCGAGTGGCGTCAGCTACGTCATCTCCAATCGCCGGGTGATGGCCCAGACGCTTCCGGAGCTGTTCGTCTCTATGCGGGTGCGGCCCGTCGGTGACTACCCGCACAAGCTGCTCGGTGCCCTTCGCGCCAGTGCCCCCGCCGGGGTAGAGGATCCGACAGTCGTCGTGCTCACGCCGGGTGTCTACAACTCCGCGTACTTCGAGCACACCCTGCTCGCGCGCCTCATGGGCGTCGAACTCGTTGAAGGACGTGACCTGTACTGCTCCGGCGGGCGGGTCTGGATGCGCACGACGGCCGGGCCGACGCGCGTCGACGTCATTTACCGCCGCGTCGATGACGAATTTCTCGACCCACTGCAGTTCCGGGCTGACTCGATGCTCGGCTCGCCAGGACTCCTGCTCGCCGCCAGACTCGGCAACGTCACGATCGCTAACGCCGTCGGCAACGGCGTCGCTGACGACAAGCTGGTGTACACCTACCTGCCTGACCTGATGCGGTACTACCTCGGCGAGGATGCGATTCTGCCGAACGTGCAGACTTGGCGCCTCGAAGATCCAGATTCGCTCGAGGAGGTGCTGGACCGGCTCGCTGAGCTCGTGATCAAGCCGGTCGACGGCTCGGGCGGAAAGGGCCTCGTGATCGGCCCGGCGGCATCCGCTGCAGAGTTGACCGAACTCAAGGGACGGTTATTGCGGGATCCCCGTGGCTGGATTGCCCAGCCCGTCGTGCAACTCTCCACCATTCCGACCCTCGTTGATGATGGGATCCGACCGAGGCACGCTGACCTCAGACCGTTTGCCGTCAATGACGGCAACGACATCTGGGTGCTGCCCGGGGGGCTCACTCGCGTCGCACTCCCGGAGGGCGAGCTCGTCGTCAACAGCTCACAGGGTGGCGGATCGAAAGACACTTGGGTGGTCGGGCAGGACCCGCTTCAAGTCTCGCGGCACAGCATTCAGGGACTGGTCGCCGGCCAGGCAGCCGCGACCCAGGCGATCTCGATCATTACTCCCGAGATGCTCAAAGAGCACGCCGCTCGTGATCACGGCCCGAAGGATCGACCACTCGGGCAGGGACAGCAGGAACAGCAACAGCAAACCCTTGATGGCGGCGCGCTGTGCTGAGCCGAATTGCCGAAAGCCTATTCTGGATCGGACGGTACATCGAGCGTTCAGACGGCACCGCGCGCATTCTCGACGTGCATTTGCAACTCCTGCTCGAGGATCCGTGGATCGAAGAAGATCTGGCGTGCCGTGCGTTGCTCAGCGTGATGGGCAGCGAGGTCCCGGCAGACCAGTCGCTCACCCGTGAAGACATTCTGAACATCCTCGCCGTCGACCGTTCAGAGCCGGCATCCATCGCATACTCCCTTGGCGCGGCCCGCGAGAACGCCAGGCGTGCACGCGAGGTGGTCTCAACAGAATTGTGGGAGTGCCTCAACACCACCAGAGCGCGGATGCCGCGAAAAGTCTCGAGCGACAAAGTGCACGAATTCTTTGGTTGGGTTCGCGAACGCTCGGCCCTCGCTGTCGGCATCATCGAGTCGGCCACGAGCCGGGATGAAGCATGGCAGTTCTTCACGCTCGGCCGCAGTCTTGAGCGCGCGGACATGACAGCTAGGCTGCTGTCGACGCGAAGTCTCACCGAGGCATCCGGGCCGAGTTGGACGACAATCTTGCGCTCGGTTGGTGCCTACGAGGCGTACTTGCGCACCTATCGCGGCGTGCCGAGCGCGCGCAACGCCGCCGAATTCCTCCTGCTCGACCGGCTCTTTCCGCGAAGCATCCTGTTCTCAGTGACGCGGGCAGAGAACTGCATGCGGGAGATTGAGCCGCGCAGCGATCGGGCGGGAGTCTCCGATCAGGCCCTGCGGCTGCTTGGCCAGATCCGCAGCGAGCTCGAATATCGCCCAATCGCTGAGATTCTCGAAGACCTGACCTCGCACATGGACAGCGTGCAACTTGCGACCAGTGCGGCATCCGAAGCTATTCGACAGCGCTACTTTCCGACCAACGCAGCGCCGAGTTGGGTGGGCGAGACCTCGTGAACCGCTTGCGCATCACGCACATGACCGGCTTTCACTACGGGGGCGACGTGACGGCCTCATACAACGAAGCACGGATGCTTCCGGTCAGCGCTGACGGTCAACTCGTGCTGTACTCCAATCTCGAGATTCTGCCGATCTCGAGCCAGCACAGTTACGTCGACTACTGGGGCTCTCGAGTTTCTTCGTTTGAGGTACTCACCCCGCACAAGGAACTCGCTCTCACCGCCACGAGCCTCGTTGAGGTGCGGCCACGTCTGCACGATGCTGAGACAGTTGGCTGGGATGAGCTCGCTGAGGCCGTCGAACACTCAACCGCCACGGTCGAGCAACTCGGGCAGACGCAGCGCACAGATCCACCAGCTGACGTCGTCGAGATCGCCCGCGAGATTGCCCGCGACTCTTCGGATGTCTGTGCTGCCGCCCTCGCTATCTGCACCGCGATCGGCAACGCCGTCGAGTACATGCACGGCGTCACTGGCGTGCACTCGACTGCGCGGGAGGCTTGGAATGAACGCAAGGGTGTCTGCCAGGACATCACGCATCTGGCGCTCGGAGCTCTTCGCTCGGTTGGCATCCCGGCTCGCTACGTCTCCGGCTACCTGCATCCGAAACCGGATGCCGAGATCGGCGACACAGTCGCAGGCGAGTCGCACGCCTGGCTTGAGTGGTTCTGCGGTGATGAGTGGCGCGGCTTCGATCCGACCAACCTCATCGACATTGGTGACCGGCACGTGCTCGTCGGTCGCGGTCGCGACTACAACGATGTGCCGCCGTTGCGAGGGGTGTACGCCGGACCGTTCGGTTCGACGCTCTTCGTGACGGTCGAAATCACGCGCGAAGCGTAGCCCGCGAGCCCGACATGAAAGATGGGGCCCGGGCACTCGGCCCGAACCCCACCTTCACAGTTTGGTACTACTTCTTGAGGGCTGGCTCGTCGTCTGCCGAGCTCTCGACCATGGCGAAGGCCGAGTCGTCTTCCATCGACTTGATGCGAGCGATTTGGAAGATGATCAGGCCGTAGATGGCCTTCGCAACAATGTCTGCAACCGAGTAACCGATCTGCTTGCCGACCCAGGCATCCGCTCCAGAAATGTTCAACATTGGCAGCGCGTAGGCGATCGGGTAGACACCCCACGCGAGCAGCAGCAGCCAGCGCAGGTTGCTGATCAACTTGCGCACGGCGACCGGTTGGCGGTCGAGCGATTTCGTAAGTTCAACGAAGAGCACGTACAGGATGTACAGGAACGGAAGCGTGGACAGGATACCGAAGATGGTGCGAACGGTGTTGTCAGCGCTAATCTCGCCGGGGTAGCCGAGGATGATCATGAGCGCTGCGGCCGGGATGAGGCGCATGAGCAGTGAGCGCTGGATGTGCTTGGCAAGCGCGAGCACGGCAATGAGCTCGACGAGCAGAAGCGGAACAGTCAGCAGCCAGTCAACGTAGCGGTAGCCCTCGTTGAAGGAAGCGCCTGGCGCCTGGGTGTAGGTTCCCATGCCACCGAGAGCGTCCGTCACGAACGCAGCCTTGAACGAGTCGAAGATGCGGAAGTAGTGGTACGCGGCGATTCCACAGACGATCGCGGCGACCGCGATGGCTTGCCGGTATCGCGGCAAGATGCGCTGCGACGCGATCACGAGGAACAGCGCAGTGAAGAGCTGTGACGCTATAACGAGGGACAGGAAGTTGTAAACGGTGTCGTACTGAAGCTGAGTGAGAGACTCAGGAATCACGAAATCCTCCATTGGATAGTTTATTTGCAACAATGTGCGGTCCCGGTGTTCACCGGCCCAGGATCGCCTGTGAGGCCTACTCCAGTGGCCGCCGCCAGAATAGTTGGCGTTTGTGAAACACAGGAGCATCCATAACCTACTCCTCTGCGGGTCGATTCGCACGCATAGAGTCGAGGCATAATTGCTGAGTGCTCACTCCTGCGCCGCAGAGCGGAACTGTCATCGTTGTTGGGTCGATCAACATGGACTTGGTCTTCGCCGGTCTGGCCGAGCTCCCGACGCCTGGCCAGACGCTGTCCGCGCGAAATTTCCACACCTTGCCGGGCGGCAAAGGCGCGAATCAGGCCTCCGCTGCCGCGGCGGTGGGTGCGGACGTTCAGCTCATTGGTGCGGCAGGCACGGACAGCTTGGGGGATGCAGCCCTTGCCGATCTTGCGGCCAGAGAGGTCGGGTTGGCACACGTCAAGCGAGTGCAAGAACCAACCGGCGTTGCGGCCGTGCTCATCGAGAATTCAGGCGAGAACATCGTCATCATTGCCGCCGGAGCGAATGCCACGGTCGGGCAATCGAGTGTGACAGCGGCCGAGACTGTTGCGTCACAGAACGTCGTCGTGCTGGCCTGCCTCGAAGTACCGGTCGACACGGTGTTGGCGTGGGCGCAAGTCTCGCGTGAGCGGGGCTGGACCTTCATCCTCAACCCGGCGCCCGCGCAGTCCTTGCCAGTCGAACTGCTTGAACTCGTGGATGTGATTACACCGAACGAAACGGAGCTTGCGCCGCTGGGCACTCCGGCTGAGCTTCTGGCTCGTGGCATCCGGGCAGTCATCGTCACGCTTGGTGGAGATGGTGCTCGACTGCACACTGCTTCGGGCGACCACCACCAAGCCGCGTTCCCATGCGTGCCCGTTGACACCACCGGGGCGGGAGACGCGTTCAACGGTGCCCTTGCCGCTGCCCTCGCGGAAGGCCAGAGTATTGAAAACGCCGTGGAGTTCGCTGCGGCGGTCGGCGCGCGTGCGACTGAGCAGGTCGGCGCGCGTAATGCGTTGCCGACCCGCGCCGAAGCTGTCGCACTCGTTGAGGCGCAACAGTCGTAGTCTGATTTCTGCGAACGACGAGCAAGGAGGCCGCGTGACCGAGTTCACCGCGATCCGTTCGGATCACAGCTACATTGACGCCGAGGGCGTCAGGATCCACTATTACGTATGGGTCGCGAGCAAGCCGAAGGGTGTGATCCAGATCGTGCACGGGCTGGGCGAGCACGCCCTTCGCTACGAGTGGCTTGCCCAGCAACTTGTCGGCGCTGGCTATTCGGTATACGCAGACGATCACCGCGGGCACGGTGCCACCGGCGTCGAGCAGCACGGCGGCGATCTCAGCAAGTTGGGTCGGCTCGGACCGGGCGGTTTGCGTGCGACGATCGCTGCGATTCGTCATTTCACGACCGTCGTTCGCGCTGAGAACTCTGGGCTACCTGTGATGGCCATCGGCCAATCGTGGGGGTCACTGATGCTGCAGATCATCATCAACGAGCACTCTGCCGATTTCGACGGCGTCATCCTCACCGGCACCGCGCACCGTTCGATCGGTTTGATGAACGGCGGTGACCTCAACGCCAAGCACAAGCATCTCGGCTCGACGCGCTTCGAGTGGTTGAGCCGCAATCCCGCCGTCGTGAGCGCGTTCGTCGAGGACCCTCTGACGTTCTACGCCGACGTGATCAAGCTCTTCGGTATTCCGGATGGGCTGCGTCTGTTCGGGCGACCGGCGAAGAACATCCAGCCGGCCATCCCCGTACTCATCATGATCGGGAGTGACGATTCACTCGGCGGCGAGAAGAGTGTTGCCAAGCTCGCCGACGACTACGTGAGCAGATCCGGGCTGAATGATGTTCGCGCGATCGTCTACCCTGACGCGCGCCACGAGGTCTTCAACGAGACCAATCGCGACGAGGTCGTGAGCGACCTGATTGCGTGGATCAACGAGCGCATCCCGGCCTGAGGCGGGGCGGTTAGGCTTACCTAACATAGTCACGAAGGTAGGGCAATGCGCGGCGAGGCAATGGTAGGTCGTGCCGTGACGCTTGCTATCGTGCTTGCGGCACTGCTCGTTGGCGGAGTGCTGCTCTCCGCCGTGATCGGTCAGCTCGCGATTGGCCCGGCGCAAGTCATTGGGTCAATTCTGCGCGCCGTCGGAATTCAGAATGTGTTGGCACCGCAGGATCCGATTCTCGAATCCACCCTGTGGATCGTGCGGTTCCCGCGCATTGCCATCGCGATCGGGGTTGGCGCCGCCCTCGCCGTCGCCGGGGCCGTGATGCAGGCGATCTTCGGCAACCCGCTCGCCGAGCCTGGTGTAGTCGGGGTCTCATCGGGTGGCGCGCTCGGGGCCGCCATCGCGATTGTCATCGGTGTCACCGCACTCGGCTCGGCCACGATCGCGGTCTTCGCGTTCGTTGGCAGTCTTCTCGCGACACTTCTGGTCTACTTCGTTGCACGAGCCAATGGTAGAACCGAAGTCGTCACGCTCTTGTTGACCGGTATCGCGGTCAACGCGTTTGCCGGGGCGGGGCTAGCGTCGATGCTCTTCATCGCCGACTCCGGCGGTCGCGAGCAGATCGTCTTCTGGCAACTCGGTTCACTCAACGGCTCGAGTTGGCCAGAAGCCGGCATCGTCGTTATCGCCACGAGCATCGCTGCTGCCGCGGCCTTGATTCTCGCCAAACAGTATGACCTCCTTGCCCTCGGCGAACGGAACGCTCGTCATCTTGGAGTGAACGTCGAGCGCTTGCGTATCGTGTCGATCGTGCTCGTTGCACTGCTGACCGGGGTCGCCGTCGCCTTTTGCGGAATCATCGCCTTCGTCGGACTTGTTGTGCCGCACATCATCCGCATGGCAATCGGCCCATCGCACCGCCCGCTCATTCTCGCTAGTGCGTTCGGTGGCGCAGCGCTCATGGTCTACTCCGACCTGCTCGCCCGCTCAGTGGTGGTCGGTGCCGACCTGCCGATCGGTCTCCTCAC
>CAZCOC010000005.1:4324-10961 GCA_964500075.1 uncultured Salinibacterium sp. | reverse complement strand
GGCCGTTCTTTTTCTTCCTGCTCTATCGGCAGCGCAAGCGCAGCGGGGGTTGGGCGTGATTCGCGCCGAGCACGTAACCGTTGAACTCGACGGCGTGACGGTGCTTGACGACGTGAGCCTCGAGGTGGTCCCCGGCGAAGTGCTCGTGCTCGTCGGACCGAACGGTGCTGGCAAGTCGACGCTGCTGGGCGCCTTGAGCGGGGAGCGAAACCCGGCACGCGGATCAGTCACTGTTGACGGTCGCGCGATCGGGAGCATCCCGAGCGAAGAGCTCGCACGTCTGCGCAGTGTCTTGACGCAAGACAATGCGGTGAGCTTCCCGTTCCGCGTGTCAGAAGTGGTTGCGATGGGTCGAAGCCCATGGGCGCGTCAAATCGAGGGACGCAATGATGTTGCGCAGGTGATTGCCGCAATGGATGCTGCCGACGTTCGGCACCTGGCAACCCGCAGGTTCACCGCGATCTCCGGCGGTGAGCGTGCTCGAGTCTCGCTCGCTAGGGTGCTGGCACAGCAAGCTGCGACGGTGTTTCTCGACGAGCCGACAGCGTCGCTAGATCTTCGCCATCAGGAAGAGGTCATGCGCATCGCGCGGCGGCTTGCGAGCGAAGGCCGTGCGGTCGTCGTCGTGCTGCACGACCTCAGTCTGGCTTGCGCGTACGCCGACCGGCTCGTACTTGTGGCGGCCGGTCGCGTTGACTCCATTGGTTCTCCCAACGAGATCATCACCGCCGAGCGTGTTGAGCGCGTGTACGGGCTCGCCGTCGATGTGCACGAGGTGAACGGCCGGCCCGTCGTCGTTCCGCGTCGTAACCTAGGCTGACGAAGTGGAACCGGTTCTGTTCATTGGTGCGATAGTTGCCATCGTCGCGCTCGGGTTCGTGGCAAATCGATTTGGGTGGATCGACCTCAGCAATAAGAGCAAGACAGGCGCGAGCGGCGGCGGCAGTGCGCTCGGCATTGGCGACGAAGTGTTTCACCCAACGAGACACGAGGCGCAGATCGAGCTCGATCGTCAAACGGTCCTGCCAGCCCCTGCGCCGGTCGCTGGCGACTCGGATCGCGGCGTGTATCGAGGCAAGGTCGAGATCGACCTCGGTGCTGGCGGGGTACCCGACGCCGATGACACATTCCCGGCTAATGACACAGAGCTCAAGCGGTCTCGCGAATAACCAATCGCGTTCGCAGTATTCGCTGGCGATCGACCGGCTCACCGCGCAACAGCGCCAGCAGGGTTCGCGCCATCTCAGCACCCATCTCCCTCGACGGCTGATGCACTGTCGTGATCCCGATCTCTCCGCTGGTCGCAGCGGAACTGTCGTCGAAACCGACTACCGCGACGTCGCTTGGGATGCGGCGCCCACGAGCCATCGAGGTCGAGATTGCCCCGGTCGCCATCAGGTCGCTCGCTACGAACACCGCGTCGATGTCCGGCGCCCGGTCAAGGAGCTCGCGCATGGCAGCCGCACCGCTGGCAACGGTGAAGTCGCCATGAGCGACGAGCTCGGTTGGCAGTCCTGCGGCGGTCATAGCATCAAGCCATCCCTGGTGTCGGTCGACCGCGGCCTGCATCGTCGTCGGCCCCGGGATTGTCGCGATGCGTCGTCGACCGAGATCTATTAAGTGCTGCGTGCCGATGGCCGCGCCTGCGCGGTTGTCGGCGTCCACGTATGCATGGTGTTTGAACTCGGAGTTGAATGGGCGACCGCCGAAAACCACCGGAAGGGTGGCATCCAGCGTCGCGAAGAATTCGTCACCCGAGTGATGCGAGACGACGATAGCGCCGTCAACGTTGCCGCCCATCAAGTACCGAACGGTTTTCTCCGACGGCGTCGAAGGACTCGCGAGCTGCAGATTGAGAACGTAGTCGCTGTCTTCGAGTCCTTGTGCGATGCCCTGAACAATGTCTGCAAAAAACGGATCGCCGAAGAACCGAGTGGTGTCTTCTGGTATTACGAGGGCGATCGCCATCGTCTGTCGATTGGCAAGGCTTCTGGCAGCCCTGTTTGGCACGTACTGCAGCTTGTCGATGGCCTCGGTGACCGCGGCGAGTACTTCGGGGCTGACGACGGTGGACCCATTGACGACGCGCGACACCGTCGAGCGAGACACGCCAGCCGCTGCCGCAACGGCTTCGAGCGTCGGCGCTGCACGCAACTCAGGCCGCTGGAGCGTCATGCCCGCAGTCTAGCTAGCAGTGGCGGGGGCAGAGCCCGCGGCATCCTGTGCTGCGTTCTCCTGCAGCGCTGATGTCTCGCGCAGCGCAGACACCTTGAGGAACAGGCTCAGCACGAACGCGATGAGCACAATCACGAGGCTCACCCAAAACACCGTAACGGTCGCGCTCGAGAAGCCCTCGAGGAACGGTGCAGCCAGCCGAGGGTCTGCGGCGTTCAAGAACGACGTGTCGCCGTTGAGAGCGTTCCCCAGCGAACCGCCGCCAGCGCCCTGACTCAGCAGCTCGAGAATCTGGGCGTTGTTGGGGTCTGTCACGACAGCGGGATCGGCTAGCGCCGCTGCAAGGTTTGCCTGGACATCGCTGCGACCAAAGGCCGCCTCAATCGCCTGCGGGATGCGGGCAAACAGCACCGAGAAGATGACGGCTGTACCGAGCGTTCCGCCGATCTGGCGAAAGAAGGTCGCAGAGCTCGTGGCCACCCCAATGTCGCGCGCACTGACCGAGTTCTGGCTCGCCAACGTGAGGGTCTGCATCAGCTGACCGAGACCCAGGCCAACGAACAGCATCCCAATCATCATGAACCAGAGCGGAGTTGTCGCGGTCGCGAATGTGAACAAGAAGAAGCCGACCGCCATGAACAGCGTTCCGATGGTCGGGAAGGCTCGATACTTTCCGGTGCGCGCGATGATCTGCCCACTCACGATCGAGGCGATCATCAGCCCAAGAATGAGCGGCAGCGTCAGGAAGCCGCTCTCCGTCGGAGTCGCCCCGCTGACGAGTTGCAAGTACAACGGCAGTGTCATCATCGCGCCGAACATGCCGAAGCCGACGAAGACCCCGAGCACGGTAGCCATCGAGAAGGTTGCGTCCTTGAAAAGCTTGAGCGGGATGAGCGCGTCATCCCCCATGAGCTTCTCGCTGAGGATAAAAGCGGCGATGCCGAGCGCGCCGACAACGTAGGCGGTGATTGCCACCGGCGAACCCCAACCCCACTCACGGCCGAACTCGGCAACCAGGAGGAGAGGAACCAGCGCGACGATCACCGTCGCGGCACCCCACCAGTCGATGCGGACAGGGCGGCGGGTGTGTGGAATGTGCAGGAAACGCAACACGATGAAGAGCGCGGCTATGCCGATAGGGATGTTGACCAGGAACACCCAGCGCCAGCCAGCCACAAACAGAATCTCGGGGGTACCGGCAAAGAGTCCGCCGACGAGCGGACCGATCACGCTCGAAATTCCGAACACCGCGAGGAAGTAGCCCTGATACTTGGCGCGCTCGCGCGGGGCAAGGATGTCGCCCATGATTGCGAGCGGAAGTGCCATGAGACCGCCAGCGCCGAGGCCCTGAATAGCGCGGAAGCCGGCAAGCTCAAGCATCGAGGTCGAGAATCCGGCCGCGAGCGAGCCGGCAAGGAAAATCGAGATCGCGATGATGAAGAGCGGACGGCGACCGAAGATGTCGCTGAGCTTGCCGTAAATCGGGGTCGAGATTGTCGCAACAAGCAGGTAGGCAGTCGTAACCCACGCTTGCTGGCTGAGACCGTTGAGGTCGTCAGCGATCGTTCGCATTGACGTTCCGACGATGGTCTGGTCAAGCGCCGATAGGAACATCCCGGCCATGAGGCCGAATATCACCAAGAGAATCTGGCGATGAGTCATGACCCCGCCGGCGTCAGCGATGTCCTGGGACTGTTGCTTGCCCTTCGACAGTTTGACTGCAGGCGGTGTTGACGTGAGCGACATGAATTCTCCGGACGGCGAGATCTAAATTTGCGTAGAGTGCAAAGTTACACCGTGCGCAGTGTCAGGGCAAGCGGGATGGTCGACCGCGCGTACCCTGCCGCTGTGCCGCACAGCGTGCCGCACAGCGGCCTCAGTAAGATCAGGGAGTGACTGAACTCCGACCGCGTCGCGTTCAAGCTGGCGCTCGCGACCGGCGTCGAACGACGCTCGTTGTCGCTATCGCGCTCGGAGCAGTGCTCGTCGCCGCCACGATCGTCGGGGTTCTTGCCCTGACTCCCACAACCCAAGTCGCCGCCCCCACCCCGAGCCCAACGCAAACCCGCAGCGCCAGCGCGACGCCGAGCCCAACGCCGAGTCCAACTCCGACACCCACCTTCGATCGCGCCGCGCTCTCAATCGATGATCCGGCGAGCCTGTGGGTCGTATCCAACAAACTCCGACCCTTGAATCCGACGCAATACGAGCCGCCCGTGGTGTCAGTGCCGGTCGACTTCGCCAATGAGCCGTACCTCCGGCAAGAGGCATCCGATGCTGTCGTGCAAATGTTCGGAGCGTTTACGGCCGAGACCGGCCTCTTCATGCAGTCGCAGAGCGCGTACCGGAGCTACTGGGCTCAGGAAAGTGTTTACGCCGGTTGGGTCTCGAGCCTCGGCCAAGAGGGCGCTGATCTGACGAGTGCGCGGCCAGGGCACAGCGAGCACCAGACGGGCCTAGCGATCGATGTCAGCGCGTTGCCGGCGAATTGTTCACTCGACCAGTGCTTTGCAGACACTCCTCAGGGCCAATGGCTTGCTGCCAATGGCTGGAAGTATGGCTTCATTGTGCGCTACCCGAACGGTTACACACAGATCACCGGTTTCGAGTACGAGCCGTGGCACATGCGCTTTGTCGGAGTTGAATTGGCGACCGAGCTACACACGACTGGCGTGCTGACCCTCGAAGAGTTCTTCGGCTTGCCGCCGGCACCGACCTACGGCTGAGCTGCTTCCCTAAACTCCCGACCCGAGGGCGGCGTCAACAATCGCTTTGGCCTCGACCTGCACGAGGCGCAAGTGATCGACGCCCTTGAAGGACTCGGCGTAGATCTTGTAGACGTCTTCCGTGCCGCTAGGGCGAGCGGCGAACCACGCGAACTCGGTCGTGACCTTGAGTCCCCCGACAGCCGCCCCGTTGCCAGGGGCTTCACTGAGCTTGGCGGTGATCGGGTCCCCGGCCAGCTCGATCGCCACGATATCGTCACCGCTCAGGGCGCCGAGGCGCGACTTCTGCGCCTTCGTAGCGGCAGCGTCGATGCGTTCATAGGCGGGGTCGCCGAACTGGGCAACGAGTTCGGCATAGCGCTGAGCCGGGGTCTTGCCGGTCACTGCAAGAATCTCGCTCGCCAACAGCGCAAGGAGGATCCCGTCCTTATCGGTGGTCCACACGGTTCCGTCCATGCGCAGAAAACTTGCCCCGGCACTCTCCTCACCGCCGAACGCGACCGAGCCGTCGATCAGCCCAGGAACGAACCATTTGAAGCCGACCGGCACCTCCCAGAGTCTGCGACCGAGGGATGCCGCGACCCGGTCGATCATCGAACTTGAGACCAAGGTCTTGCCGATTGCTGCATCCGGTGACCAGTTCGGTCGATGGGTGTAGAGGTAGTCGATGGCCACCGCCAGGAAGTGGTTGGGGTTCATCAGCCCGCCGTCTGGCGTAACGATGCCGTGCCGGTCGGCGTCCGCGTCGTTGCCCGTAAGAATGTCGAAATCGCCGCGTCGCGCGAGCACGGACGCCATCGCCGACGGGCTCGATGGATCCATGCGGATCTTGCCGTCCCAATCGAGTGTCATGAACGCCCACTGCGGGTCGACGCGCGGATTCACGACCGTGAGATCAAGGTCGTACCGTTCGGCGATGAGCTTCCAGTAGTTCACGCTTGCACCACCGAGCGGATCTGCTCCGATATGAAGGCGGGCACCGCGGATCGCGTCGAAATCGATGATGGTGCCAAGGTCGGCGACGTACTCACCTCGGTAGTCATACGTGGCGACGGAGCTCGGCTCGGCCCTGCGCACTTCGCGGTTGCCGTCCGCGATGAGCGCGTTGGCGCGGTCCGCGATCCAGCTGGTCGCTGCGCTGTCGGCCGGGCCGCCGTGCGGGGGGTTGTACTTGAAGCCGCCATCCCGAGGCGGGTTGTGGCTCGGGGTGATGACGATACCGTCCGCTTGCCCCCCGCTGATCGAGCCTGACGAGACCGCGCGGTTGTACGTGATGATCGCGTGACTCAGCGCTGGCGTCGGAACCCAATCGCCGAACTCGTCAACGAGCGCCGTCACCCCGTTCGCTGCGAGCACTTCGAGCGCAGTGGTCTCGGCGGGCGCAGACAGGGCATGGGTGTCTCGACCGATGAAGAGTGGCCCGGTAATGCCCTGTGCCGCGCGGTACTCGACGATCGCTTGCGTGATCGCGGCAATGTGGGTCTCGGTGAACGCAGAGTCGAGGGACGAACCGCGGTGCCCGCTGGTGCCGAAGACGACGCGCTGTTCTGGCACCGTTACATCTGGCACCCGCTCGAAGTAGGCCAACAGCAGTTCGTCGATGTCGACGAGATCAGAATCGAGAGCGGGCAGGCCGGCGCGAGCTGTCATGGCCACAGTCTCGCACTGGCCTAGGGTTGGTGCCATGCCAGAGGTCAGCGAGCTGTCGAGCGAGCCGTCGAGCGGGGCGTCGAGCG
>CAZCOC010000005.1:1585-4224 GCA_964500075.1 uncultured Salinibacterium sp. | reverse complement strand
GCCATGCCAGAGGTCAGCGAGCTGTCGAGCGAGCCGTCGAGCGGGGCGTCGAGCGAGGCGTCGAGCGGCCAACTGAGCTACAGCTACCTCGGGCCGGCAGGGACGTTTACCGAAGCAGCGCTGCGCCAGGTGCGCGAAGCGGTCGGTGCGGTGTGGCGACCCGTCAACAATGTCGGCGAGGCGATCGACGACGTGCTGAGCGGGCGCAGCACAGCCGCGATGATCGCCATCGAGAACTCGATCGAGGGCGGCGTGAGCGTCGCGCAGGATGCACTTGCCACCATTCCTGGGGTGCGAATCATCGGCGAGTACCTCGTGCCGGTCAACTTTGTGCTCGTCGCTCGGCCGGGAACGACGCTCGCCGACATCAAGACCATCAACGCGCATCCGGTCGCCTACGGTCAGACGCACTTGTGGCTCGACAAGCACCTGCCAGACCACGGGCACCTGCCGTCCACCTCGAACGTCGCGGCCGCCGCGGCTCTGCTGGAAAGCAAACTGGCGGATGCCGCGGTCGCCCCTCCGGGCATCACCGACCATCATGACCTGACCGTGTTGGCCACGAACATTGGGGACAACCCCAATGCTGTCACTCGTTTCGTGCTCGTCAGTCGCACGATCCGCTTGCCGCAGCCGACAGGTTCAGATAAGACGAGCATCATTGCAGAGCTTCCCGACGACGCTGCCGGGCGCCTGCTCGAGATGCTCGAACAGTTCGCCACCCGTGGCGTGAACATGAGTCTGCTCGAGTCGCGACCGATCGGGGACGCGCTCGGGCGGTATCGGTTCATCATCGACCTTGACGGGCACGTGCTCGATGAGCGGGTTGCCGATGCGCTCCTGGGCCTGAAGCGCTTCAGCCCGAAGGTGATCTTTCTTGGCAGTTATCCACGAGCGGATAAGCAGGAGGTCACGGTCACGACGCGGTACGGCAACGAGAGCTTCATCGAGGCGCGGGACTGGCTGCGCGCGATTGTCGCGGGAGAGCCGGAAGGCTAGGCGAGGGCGGGCATTCGCACCGTCAGTGCCTGTGGTTCAACCCAGGCGCGCACCGCGGTCGCTTCCCCGAACTCGTCCCCGTCGAGCTGGAACTCCTCCGGTGCCTCGATCGTCATGTTCAACTCTTTGCCGGTGAGGTACTTGACGTCCCGAACGTCTTTCGAGAGGTCGATGATCCTGCGACCGATCGCGCTCTTGCGCAAGACCCCGTTCTCCCACGCCACCTTGTTCCAGATGTTTAGCCAGCCAAACGGGCCGCGCGGCCGCAGCGCGGCGATGTCAAGGATGCCGTCGTCGAGCCTGGCCTCAGGCATCAACAGGAAGCCACCCGGCAGGAGACCGCAATTGCCAATGATGACGGTGTGCGCGGTCAGTGCGCGTTCTGCGCCGCCGTCGAGACGATACCGAAGCTTCACTGGGCTCAGCTCTGGAATAGAACGCGTGATCCCGTCAACATAGGCAAGCCAGCCGACGGCCTTCTTGAGTTTGGTGCTCGTGTTCTTGATCATCTTCGCGTCCAGACCAATCCCGGCCATCACCAGAAAGACGTGTTCCTCGGTCGCGCCGGTGCTCGCAGCACGCTCGATCTCGACCACACCGATGTCGATCACGTGATCAATCCCGTTGAACGCGATTTCGAGACTGTCTGTGACGCTCGACACTGGAAGCTCAAGGTTGCGGGCGAGCAAATTGCCGGTCCCTGATGGCACGAGGGCGAGCGCAACCTTGCTGCCACGCAATCCCTCCGCGACCGCGCGCACTGTGCCGTCGCCACCGGCGACAATGACGAGCGAAGCACCTCGCCGAAGTGCGCTTGCCGCTGCGGCCTGACCGGCATCGGTCTCAGTGGTTTCGAACCACGCAGTTGTGCCCCAGCCGGCCGCTGATGCAGCGGAGCTGACCGCCGCCCGCAGCTTCGCGGCATCCACCTTGGTGGGGTTAACGACGACTGCCGCGATCGGTCTTCCGGCGCTTCGGGGAGATGCCACAATCAAACGGTACGGCATAGCCTCAGGCATGCGATCGCTAGGCTGTATGGGTGATCGACCCCCAGTTCTTGCGTGACGACCCAGAACTTGTCAGGCGATCACAGCAGTTTCGAGGTGCCCCCGTCGAGTTAGTTGACGCAGCGTTGGCAGCCGACATCGAACGCCGAGCCAGCATCGCTGAATCCGAGACCCTTCGCGCCGAGCAGAACGTCTTTGGCAAAACTGTCGCAGCAGCACCAGCCGAGCAGAAGAAGCAGCTGGTTGCCGAGGCTCAGTCGCTCGCCGCCCGCGTGAAAGCAGCGCAGCAAGTCGCGTCCGACGCCGATGTCGAGTTCACCAGGATCATCGGTTTGATCGGCAACGTCATTGTCGATGGGGTGCCGGCTGGCGGAGAAGACAACTGGCAACTCGTGCGCGAGGTTGGCACTCCAGCAGCCTTTGGCTTCGAGCCCCGCGACCACGCGGAACTTGGCGAACTGCTCGACGTGATTGACATTGCGCGAGGCGTGAAGGTATCTGGCAGCCGGTTCTACTTTCTTAAGGGGATGGGCGCCAGACTCGAACTGGCACTCATGAACTTTGCGCTCGATACTGCGATCGACGGCGGCTTCATTCCGCTCATCACGCCAACGCTCGTGCGCCCGGAGATCA
>CAZCOC010000005.1:0-1575 GCA_964500075.1 uncultured Salinibacterium sp. | reverse complement strand
GATTATGGCCGGCACCGGCTTCCTCGGGCAGCACGCTGACGAGATCTACTATCTGCCAGCCGACGACCTGTACCTCACTGGTACGAGCGAGGTCGCGCTTGCCGGCTATCACTCCGACGAGATCGTTGACCTGAGCGCCGGACCCCTCCGGTACGCCGGCTGGTCGACCTGCTACCGGCGCGAAGCTGGCTCCGCTGGCAAAGACAACCGCGGCATCCTTCGGGTTCACCAGTTCAACAAACTTGAGATGTTCAGTTATGTACTGCCGGAGGATGCTGATGCCGAGCACGCGCGCTTGCTGAGCTTCCAGGAGCGCATGCTTCAGGCGTGCGAATTGGCCTACCGGGTGATCGACGTTGCGGCCGGCGATCTCGGGTCAAGTGCCGCGCGCAAGTTCGACGTCGAAGCTTGGATTCCGACTCAGGGTTCCTACCGCGAACTCACGTCAACGAGCAACTGCACGACCTATCAAGCCAGGCGGCTCGACATCCGGTATCGCACTGACACGGGCAAGACGGCACCGGTCGCGACCCTCAATGGCACCCTCGCCACCACTCGCTGGATCGTCGCCATTCTCGAAACTCATCAACAGGCGGATGGCTCGGTGCTCGTTCCAGAGGCTCTTCGGCGCTATCTTGGCGGGCTTGAGCTTCTGGAGGTGCCAGCGTGAGAGGGCACTGGCTCATCGCCCTCGACATCGACGGTACCGTGCTGCGCGAAGACGGCGTGATGAATGAGGTGGTCATCGAGGCAGTGCAGCGCGTTCGCGACGCGGGCCATGAGGTGATGCTTGCGACCGGGCGGAGCGTTGCCATGACGCTACCGATCCTCGATCGGCTTGGCATCGCCCCACAGTACGTCGTGTGCTCAAACGGCGCGATCACGCTGATTCGCGATGAAGAAGCTGAGAGCGGATATCGACGCTTCCACGTCGAAACGTTCGATCCGAGCCGGGTGCTGACGACCATCCGTTCGAGCCTCGAGAAGGCCAACTACGCTGTTGAAGACGAGCGCGGTCATTACCGCTACACCGGCTACTTTCCGGCTGGCACGCTCGGTGAGACGAGCGAAAAGGTTGACTTCGCCGAACTGATGACTACTCACGCAACTCGCGTCGTGGTTATTTCACCTGAGCACGAGATCGAGGACTTTCTTTCGGTCGTCGAGCGCATGGGGCTGCACAAAGTCAGCTACAACGTCGGGTGGACGGCGTGGCTCGACATCGCGCCAGACGGCGTCAACAAGTCAACGGCGCTCGAGCGGGTGCGCGAGTTGCTCGAGATTCCGCGCACACGGGTGATGGCGGTCGGGGATGGTCGGAACGACATCGAGATGCTGGAGTGGGCGTCCTCAGAAGGTCGAGGAGTCGCCATGGGCCAGGCACCGAACGTTGTCGTCGACGTCGCGAGCGAAATGACAGGAACTGATCTCGACGACGGGGTCGCGACACTGCTGGCCAATTTCTAGGCGATCCTCAGAGTCGCGGTTGCGTGATCGGTTACACTCGAGACTTGGTCACGCCGGGAGGGCTGTCCGAGCGGCCGATGGAGCCAGTCTTGAAAACTGGTGGGCAGA
>CAZCOC010000004.1:0-22711 GCA_964500075.1 uncultured Salinibacterium sp. | reverse complement strand
GCACCAGTGCGGTCTGCCGAAGCAAATGGCGCTTGAGCTGTTCAAGCCGTTCGTGATCAAGCGACTCATCGACCTCAGCCACGCTCAGAACATCAAGAGCGCCAAGCGCATGGTTGAGCGAAGCCGTCCGCAGGTGTGGGACGTACTCGAGGAGATCATCCGCGAGCGCCCGGTGCTGCTGAACCGTGCGCCAACCCTGCACCGTCTGGGCATCCAGGCATTCGAGCCTCAACTGGTCGAGGGCAAGGCCATCCAGCTCCACCCGCTCGTGTGTGCTGCGTTCAACGCAGACTTCGACGGTGACCAGATGGCCGTGCACCTTCCGCTGTCGGTTGAGGCGCAGGCTGAGGCGCGCGTGCTCATGCTCGCAAGCAACAACATCCTTAAGCCTTCCGATGGCCGCCCGGTAACTCTGCCGACGCAGGACATGATCATCGGGCTCCACCACCTCACCACCGTCAAGGAGGGCGCCAAGGGAGAAGGCCGTGCCTTCTCGTCGGTGGCAGAGGCGATCCTGGCGTTTGATGAGCACACGCTCGACCTGAACGCGATGGCTCGTATTCGACTCGAGAACGTCTACTTTGCCGAAGGCGAGGCGCCTGTCGGCTTCGTTCAAGGCAACACAGTGCTCATGCCGACGAGCCTCGGTCGTGCCCTCTTCAACGAGACCCTCCCGGAGGACTACCCGTACATCGAGGCAGTTGCTGACAAGGGCGTGATCTCGTCGATCGTCAACGATCTCGCCGAGCGCTACGTAAAGGTGGATGTTGCCGCGGCTCTTGACCGCATCAAGGATGCCGGTTTCCACTGGGCCACTCGCTCCGGTGTAACGGTTGCCCTGAGCGACATCGTGACGCCGCCATCGAAGCCCGAGATCATCGGTCGCTACGAGAAGCAGGCCGCCAAGGTGCAGGACCAGTTCGAGAAGGGCCTCACGACCGACGCCGAGCGTCGTCAAGAGCTCATCGAGATCTGGAACAAGGCAACGGCTGAGGTCGCGACCGCGATGCAAGACAACTTTGCATCCGACAACAACATCAACCGCATGGTCTCCTCCGGAGCCCGTGGTAACTGGATGCAAGTGCGCCAGATCGCGGGTATGCGCGGCCTGGTCTCGAACCCGAAGGGCGAGATCATCCCGCGCCCGATCGTGCACTCCTACAAGGAGGGCCTGACGGTCGCCGAGTACTTCATCTCGACCCACGGCGCTCGCAAGGGACTGGCAGACACCGCGCTTCGCACCGCAGACTCGGGGTACCTCACCCGTCGTTTGGTTGATGTTTCGCAAGACGTCATCATCCGTGAAGACGACTGCGGCACCTCGAAGGGTCTCGACCTCACGATCGCCGCTCCTGGCCCAGACGGAGTGCTCGTGCGCGACGTCAACGTCGAGAACTCGGTCTACGCCCGCAGCCTCGCTGAGGACGCCGTTGACGCCAAGGGCAAGGTTGTTGCCGCCGCCGGCAGTGACATCGGTGACGTGCTCATTGAGACGCTCATGGCCGCTGGTGTTGAGCAGGTCAAAGTTCGCTCGGTGCTGACGTGTGAGTCAGCTGTCGGTGTGTGTGCGGCCTGTTACGGTCGCTCGCTCGCGACCGGTCTGCTCGTGGACATCGGCGAAGCCGTCGGCATTATCGCGGCACAGTCGATCGGTGAGCCGGGAACCCAGCTCACGATGCGTACCTTCCACACCGGTGGTGTGGCATCCGCAGATGACATCACGCAGGGGCTGCCGCGAGTGACCGAGCTGTTTGAGGCGCGCACCCCGAAGGGTGCCAGCCCGATCGCCGAAGCCGCCGGGCGCATTACGATCGAAGACACCGATCGCGCTCGTCGACTCATCCTGACGCCAGACAACGGCGACGAACCGATCGCCTACCCGGTGTTGCGTCGCGCGAGCTTGCTCATCGAAGACGGCCAGCATGTTGATCTCGGCCAGCAGCTGCACGTCGGCAATCTTGACCCGAAGGAAGTTCTTCGCGTCAAGGGTGTCCGCGCGGTGCAGCTGCACTTGGTCGATGGCGTTCAGGGCGTCTACCGCTCGCAGGGTGTGCCGATTCACGACAAGCACATCGAGGTCATCGTTCGCCAGATGCTTCGAAAGGTGACCGTGGTTGACCACGGTGACACCGGGCTCCTGCCGGGTGAACTCGTTGACCGCTTGAAGTACAACGATCTCAATCGTGCAGCGCTCACCGAGGGCAAGGCGACCGCTTCCGCTCGCCAAGAGGTCATGGGTATCACCAAGGCCTCGCTCGCGACCGAGTCGTGGCTGTCGGCCGCTTCCTTCCAGGAGACGACGCGCGTGCTCACGCAGGCCGCCATGGAGGGCAGGTCCGACCCGCTGCTTGGGCTCAAAGAGAACGTCATCATCGGAAAGCTCATCCCGGCAGGCACGGGTCTCCCGCGCTACCGCGATGTGTCGGTGGAGGCGACCGACGAGGCCAAGGCCGAGCGGTACCCGAACCGAATCTTCACCGATGACGCTTCATTCTCAGAAGCCGACTTGAGTTTTGTCGATTTCGACAGCTTCAGTTCGGATGACTACACCCCGGGAACCTACAACTAGGGTTCAGTCCGCGTCTCCGAGAGCCCCCGCCGGTACGCCGGCGGGGGCTCTCGGCACTTCTCGCTTCACGTACTCAGTGCCATCCGCCACGATGGTCGCGACGATCTCGCGCCCACTCGGCAAGAGCCTTCCCGTTACCCGCCCGTCGCGCGCAGAGCTCAGCGCGCCAACGATGGCCGCGGATGCTCGATCCAGATCGCTCTCGTCGAGCACAGCGTCCCCGCTGTCGTCGAGCAGCACGACCTCAACCCCTCGGAGCCGTGCGGCACGCGCCGCAGTGACCACGTCAGTTCGCGCGAGCTTGGCCGCGCGCACACTGTCGCGCAGTGCCGCTTCGGCCACGGCGAACTCCCGACGGTCTGCATCGGTGAGGGTATCGCCGTTGACCAAGCGACGCAGCAGTGGCGCTGCAAACTCTTCGAGTTGAGCAAGTCGCCGTTTGCGCTCCTGCGCGGAGGCGCGGTTAGCGGCCTCGGTTGCACTCTTGGCCATCGTTTGGGCGGTGAGTTGCTCAAGCCGATCGCCGGTGCGCCGCAGGCCGAAAGCGAACAGGGTGCCGACCAGGAGGACGGCAGCTTGTCGACCGAGCGCGCCGATGGCGGGCGCCACTTCGTTCAACATCGCCAGATCGATGCCGATGATGACGGCGGAGAGGAAAGCGAAACCGACCCATGAGAGGAGGATCCGGCCGCGCAGCGAGAGGTAGAACAGCGTGAGGGTTGCCGAGCCGATGAACCACTGGGTGTAGCCGGGGCTCGTGCTGGGGTACAGTATCGCCGCCATCGCCGGTGCTCCTGCGACGATGACGATCGACGCACCGAGCGGCATCCGTTCCCCGCGACCGCGGACCATGACGACGGACACAACTGCGAGGGTGGCCAGCGCGAGCCACACAAGCAACGGATTCTTTGCATCCCCAATCGTCCAGACTGCAAGCATGGCCGAGACTGCGAACTGGATCGCGATCATCCCGATCGCCTTCACCCCGGTGAGTTGCTCGACATCAAGGCGAGTAGCTCTTGCGCTCATGACGCTCATGGAGCCCGCCAGGTGAGCGTCACGATAGTTCCGCGCCCCGGCCCGGACTCGACATGGGCCCAACCACCGTCGACGAGCGAAAGCCGATGGCGGATGCTCAACAGAATCCCCAAGCGCTGCGGCAAGATTGCGCTCGGGTCGAACCCGATCCCGTCGTCGATGATTCGAACGGCGACTGTCGCTTCTGACAGCGAGAGTTGAACGCTGCGTTGCACGTCGCGTGGCCCGGATTGGGCGTGGATGAGACTGTTCCGTACGGCCTCGCTCGCGGCATCAACGAATGCCGCAACGACATCCGCACCGATGCTCGCCTCGCGTGCCCCGGTGATGCTGAAGCGCACACTGTCGTCGAGACTCGCAACGGTCGATCGAAGCCGCGCGCTGAAGTCGCCGGCCGAGTCCGGTGGGCCGCTCGCCGCCGCGTCGGTCTCGATGCTCGAGACTTGCGCCAAGGCTCGCGTCGCCTGGGCGCGAACGGTCGCCTCCAACTCGCCGCCGCCCTTCGAAGCGAAATACAGCACCGACATGACTTCGTCGTGCACAAGGGCGTCCAGTCGCCGCTGCTCCCGAAGGCGGGCGGAAGTGGATGCGACTCTCGTTGTCGTTGCGCGCTCGAGTGTGGTGATTCGGTCGAGTTCTCGCGCGCTTCTGACGGCCACCATCGCAAGGGCGGTGAAGATGGCCGAGAAGGCAACGCTGTAGATCGCGTCCTGAAGCGGGAGGCCGGTTGAGACTTCGCCGGCTGCGTAGTATCGCACCGCACCGAGTAGCGCCGAGTTCACGATCAGAAGCATCCACGCGATGGTCGCGCGCCACGCGAGCGCTGCTGAAACGGTACCCAGCGCGAGTACTCCGAGCGGCCACGGAGAAGCCTCGAGGGGCATGGGGTACTCGGTGAGTGCGGGCACCCACGCGATGAGCACCGCCGAGTATGCGAGGGAGTACAGACCATGAACGGCACGCAACGCTCGCAGGGGAAGGAGCGGGGAAGCGATCGCGATCACGATCGGCAGCCCGAACACCACCGCGATCATGATCCCGAGCGGTAGGAAACTCAGAAAGCGAGACTGCTCCACGATCGGTCCGAGCGCAAGCGCAAAGAAGACGACGGCAGCAACCCCGAAGACCGCGGTGATGACGCGAACAATCTGAGTTTCCGCGCGCGTTTCGAGCCCAAGTTCCGAAGTCGCGCCGGTCGCGGCATCCGTGGTCATTGATCGGGCGACGGGAGGATACCGTCCTCGACTGCCCGTTTGTAAAGATCGATCTTGGTGTGCGCTGGCCTGCCAGCGGCGGCGTACTTCGATCGGATTCGGCGCACGTACTCGGCCACGGTCCCGGTAGACAGTCCTGCGCGAGAGGCGACGGTCGTCGATTTGTCTCCTGCTGCGTAGAGTCCGAGCACTTCACGCTCTTTTGGGCTCAATCCAGCGGATGCGAGTTGGGGATCAGAATCGAGAGCCGCGGCCCATTCGGTGGTCGCAATGCTTTCGCCGGTCGCTGCTCGCTGGATCGCGTCGATGACAATTTCGCGAGGCTCAGACTTTCGCACGATTCCGAGCACGCCAGCTCGCGATGCCGCACGCAAATCAGCCGGGTTGTCTGCTCCGGTGAACGCAAGAACCCGCGCTTCGTGAGCATGGAGCGCCGCGAGGTTCTCGGCGATCGAGGACCCGTCCGAGAGTCGGAGGTCCAAGATCACCAGATCGACGTTGCTCAGGTGCGGGAGCACCTCGCCAACCGTCTGCGCAGAGACGACGAGCTCGAGATTGGCCACAGCGGAGATCATCGAGGCAAGACCGACCTGAACGGTTTCATGATCGTCAACGTGTGCGAGCTTGATCACACGGGGTTGCATCGCGCCCGCCCTCATCGGCCCCCGTCTTCCGCATCCCCTGAACGGGTGTCGTCGAAAGTAACTACTACCGAGCGTACTCGGAACACGAGACGATTCGAATGCACCCTTTAGCGTGACCCCACGCGTTGTTTACTCGAAGGCCAGGCGCATGCATCAGCTTCCCCTAGACGAAATTGTCGGAGCCGCCCTCGAGTCTTGGTACGCGCGCGTCGCCGAGTGGTCGCCACCGGGAAGCGCTATCGATCGGCACTGCGCCGAATGTGGGTCGTCGCCTGCCGCGACGATTCTGGAGAATCAGCTATGGCCGCACTCGATCGTGCACGAATTGACCGTCGAGCTGGCAATCCTGGAGAGGCAGCTCTCCGAGTCCGTAGCCGAGGATCGCCTCGAGAGAGCCCGCAACAGTTCGGTTGCTGTCTCGATCGAGGTACGAGCAGTTCTTGCCGCGAGAGTATTGGCGGTGCAGGAAGACATTGTTGATGTGCTTGAACAGTGTTTGCGGCCTCGGCTCGACGCCTGGGTCGCTGGCCAAGTGGAGGCGTGCCTCGACGCAACTGCGACTTGGGAATAGAATTTCAACACGCGCGTTCGGCTTGACACGTTGCACCCCAGTTGTGGGGTATTGGTGCATCGAATCTTCAACACTAGGTTGAAGGTCGGGCTGTTCTTTGGCGCTTGACTCGATTGTGGGGGTGTTCTTTGTGGCGTCATTGACCGAGATCCTCATCATGCGGGGGATTGTGCCAATCCATCAGCTTGACAACGTTTCTAACGTTCGCACCGAAGACGATGCCTTCATCCTCGAACTGCTCGAACGCGGTGCCGTCAACCAGGCACAGGTCGCTTCGGCGATTGCAGCGCAGGCGGGGCTGCCGTTCGTTGAACTCCTTGACTTCCCGGTCGACCGTGCCGCTGTCGCGCGCGTGCCAGCATCGATCTGTCGTCGACACGAAGTGCTTCCGATTGAGATCGTCGGGGAAACCCTCATCATCGCGGTTGCCGACCCTGGCGACGTGTTCGCGCTTGACGACGTGCGTGCGGTGTCGCGGATGCAGGCCCGCGCTGTTGTCGCTGAGCGGTCGGACCTTCGGGCTGCCATTGACCGATACCACCGTGCTGATGGCGAGTTGACATCGCTGACGTCGGCGCTGCAGCAAGAGCAGGCCACGACGGACATTGTTCCTGCAGCGCAGGCTGGATCAGGCGAGGATGATGCGCCGATCGTTCGCTTTGTCAACCTCTTGATCAGTCAGGGCATTCAAGACAAAGCTTCGGACATCCATATCGAACCTGCGGAGTTCGACCTCAAGGTTCGCTACCGCATCGACGGCGTGCTGCACGAGATGCAGTCTGCACCGAAGAGTATTCAGAACGGCGTGATCTCGCGGCTCAAGATCATGAGCGAGATCGACATCTCAGAACGGCGCAAACCGCAGGACGGCCGCATGTCGGTCAGCCACGGCGGTCGAAAGATCGACCTCCGTGTCGCAACCCTGCCGACCGTCTGGGGCGAGAAGGTCGTTATGCGTATCCTCGACAGCAGTTCGAGTTCGCTGTCGATGGAGCACCTTGCGCTCCTGCCGCGTAACTTCGAGGCCTACCGGTCCTCGTACTCGAAGCCGTACGGCATGATCCTCGTGACTGGCCCAACCGGTTCCGGCAAGTCGACGACGCTGTACACAACGCTCGGCGCAGTGGCCCGCCCGGAGGTCAACGTCATCACGGTCGAAGATCCGGTTGAGTACCGCATGCAGGGCATCAATCAGGTGCAGGTGAACGTACGCGCCGGTCTCACGTTCGCCAGTGCGCTTCGCTCGATTCTGCGATCCGACCCCGACGTCGTGCTGATCGGTGAGATCCGTGACCACGAGACCGCGCAGATCGCGATCGAAGCCTCGCTGACCGGCCACCTGGTGCTCTCAACCTTGCACACCAACGACGCGCCCAGCGCGATCACGCGGCTGACCGAAATGGACATCGAACCGTTCTTGGTCGGCTCCGCTCTCGATTGTGTTGTTGCCCAGCGTCTGGCTCGACGGCTGTGTGATCGGTGCAAGGCGCCATATGACCACGACCCGCGCGACCTCGCCGCGCGCCGCATCGGCTATCAAGAGGGTCAACCAGTACCGGCACTCTTCCGACCGGTCGGATGCGCCAGTTGCTCAAAAAACGGCTACCGAGGCCGAATCGCTCTGCACGAAGTAATGATGGTGACCGAGCAGATCGAACGGCTCGCGGTTGCCCGCGCATCCTCGGCCGAGATCGCGGGCACGGCAATCCAGCAGGGCATGCTCACGTTGCGCCAAGATGGGTGGGCGAAGGCTCAAATGGGGCTGACCGCTGTTGATGAGATTCTGAGGGTTGTTGCATGAGCGGTCCGCTACACGAGATTCCGATTGCTGACGGCGAGCGTCTTCCTCCGGCCGCCACAGACGGCGGCTCCAACCTTCGCCCAAGCGCCGCTGACCCGGGGACGTATCAGCCGCAAGGGGGCAAGCGTCAGCCGGTTCCTTCGATAGCGCCCGGTGACCATTTGCCGCAAGCTGGAGTCTTTCCCGCGTCACCGGCCAATGCGATGGCATCGCCGCCGAGTGCTCTGTCATGGTCCCCCCCAGTCATCCCTGTTGTCGCGCTGGTGCCGCCGGCACCGGGTGCGGCGAGCGTCGAGGACTCGTTGGGGCCGAAGCCCGGTATCGGTCAGCCGGGCAGCGACCCGCTCATTGTTGAAGCGCTCAACGCCGTTGTCGCTGCGCGAGCCTCGGACCTGCATGTCTCGGCAAACGCGTATCCGATGATTCGCATCGACGGATCGCTCAGGCCGGTGCCGGGCTCCACCGTGTGGAGCGAGGCGATGGTGCGCAGCGCGATCCTGAGCATCATGGCGGTCGATCGTCGCGAAGTCCTCGAGCGCGACCTTGAACTGGACTTCGCGTATACGCTCTCGGACACCGCCCGCTTTCGTGTCAACGTCTATCAGCAGCGCAACATGCTCGGCGCCGCGTTCCGTCTCATCCCGACCGAGATCAAGCAGCTAGCAAGCCTCGGCATCCCCGAGAAGATCGCCGCATTCGCACAGCTGGCCCGTGGCCTCGTACTGGTCACCGGCCCGACCGGTTCTGGAAAGTCCACGACCCTCGCAGCTCTCATCGACCTCGTCAACAGCACTAGGTCCGACCACATCGTCACGGTCGAAGACCCGATCGAGTTCCTGCACACAAACAAGCGCGCACTCGTCAACCAACGGGAAGTCGGTCCTGATACCAAGAGCTTCCTCAGCGCGCTCAAGCACGTCTTGCGGCAAGATCCTGACGTGATCTTGATCGGAGAGCTTCGCGATCTCGAAACCATCTCGGTCGCACTCACGGCCGCAGAGACCGGGCATCTCGTGTTCGCTACCCTGCACACGCAGGATGCTCCGCAGACCATCGACCGCATCATCGACGTGTTCCCGCCGCATCAGCAGGGTCAGGTTCGAGCTCAGCTCGCCGCTACCCTTCAAGGCGTAGTCTGTCAGACCCTCGTCAAGAAGTCCGCAGGCGAGGGACGCGTGGTCGCGACCGAGGTGCTCATCGCCACCCCCGGCGTTGCAAACCTGATTCGCGAAGGCAAGACCTATCAGATTCGGTCAGCCATGCAGGCTGGCCGAGAACATGGGATGCACACGATGGATCAGCACCTCGCAGAACTTGTCAACTCTGGCACGATCACGCACCAGGCTGCCTACGACAAGGCGCACAGCATGGAAGACATCAAGCAGCTCATTCAGCGGCCGGATCCGGATCGCGCAGCCACGCGCACATTTGCGAACGAGAGCACTGCGGCGACCTTTGGAGCGCTCGACACCGGTCCTGATTTCGGTGACTCGTTCTCGAAGCGGGTGTAGCGATGGGAACAACGAAGACCTACGCCTACACGGCGCGCGACGGGAATGGCAGGAAAGTCTCGGGACGCATTGACGCAGCATCCGAGGGAGCGGTGCTCTCGAAGCTCCGGGTCATGGGTATAGCACCGGTCACCGTCTCGGAGGCCGAGGCCGGCACCGGACTCAACCGCGAGATCAACCTTCCAAGCATCTTCAGCCCTCGCGTCGGCGGCAAGGACCTCGCCGTGATGAGTCGTCAAATGGCCACCATGATCGTGTCGGGCTTGTCACTCATCAAGACGCTGACGATCCTCGCGGAACAGACCGACAACAAGAAGCTCGCGGCAGCGCTGGTTGAGGTTCGAGCCGACGTTGAGGCCGGCGGGGCGCTCTCTGACAGTTTCGCGAAGCATCCGATCATTTTCCCTCGACTCATGATTTACCTCGTCAAGGCGGGTGAAGCCGGCGGATTCCTCGATCGTGCGCTCGACTCTGTCGCCAAGAACCTCGAGTCAGACGTCAAGCTCCGGGGCACCATTCGATCAGCGCTCACCTACCCGATCGCGGTGCTCATCATGGCAGTCGTCGGTGTATTTGCAATGCTCATCTTTATCGTTCCGGTCTTTGAGGGGCTGTTCGCCAGCTTCGGGGGAGTGCTGCCATTGCCGACGCAGGTACTCGTCACTCTCTCAAAAAACATGATCTGGATCGTGCCAACCGTCATCGTGCTGGTGGTGGCCTTCAGTATCTGGTGGAGCCGCAACAAACACACCGAACAGGTCCGCAAGTTTATCGACCCGCTCAAACTCAAGGCACCGGTCTTCGGGGTGCTCGCATCCAAGATCGCGATCGCCAGGTTCTCACGCAACTTCGCGATCATGATCGGCTCCGGCGTGCCCATCTTGCAATCCCTCTCGATCGTGGGCGAGACATCCGGCAATTGGGTCGTTGAGAATGCATTGCGCAAGGTGCAAGAGTCAGTGCGCACCGGCAAGTCAATCGCTGCGCCGCTCGCGGAAGAGCCGGTGTTTCCATCGATGGTCGTGCAGATGATCGCCGTCGGTGAAGATTCCGGCTCGTTGCAGACGATGCTCGACAAAGTCGCTGACTTCTACGAAGAAGAAGTTCAGTCCACCGCTGAGTCGCTGACCGCCCTGATCGAGCCGCTCATGATCGGTGTGATCGGCGTCGTCATCGGCGGGATGATCGTGGCGCTGTACCTGCCAGTATTCAGTATTTTCGAGCAGATTCAGTAGCATTACTCGTTTTTTTGTACCCCATTTCGGGGGACTAGCAATAGGGCCCACTTATGCCAAGATAGGCCTAACGGGGTAGGCCAATTTTGGGGGCCACCAGATCAGAGTCCAAACTTCTAGCGACAGGAAAAGCACATGCACAAGTTCTTCAACACTGCAATCTCGATTCGCAAGGGCGAACTGAAGGAGGGTCAGAAGGGCTTCACGCTCATCGAGCTCCTCGTCGTCGTCATCATCATCGGCATCCTCGCCGCGATCGCCATCCCGGTCTTCCTCAACCAGCGCGAGGCCGCTTGGCGCTCCTCCGTCGAGTCAGACCTCCGCAACGCCGCTCTTCAGGTCGAGACCTTCGGCACCCAGAACAACGGTTCCATCACGGGCTTCGCTGGGACCTTGATCGCGAGCGATGGCAACACGATCACCTTCGCCCAAACCGGAACCAGCCAGAACTACACGATCTCCGGGGTCAACGCCAACCTCCCCGCAGCAAGTGACACCCTGGTGTACACCAGCTCCACCGGTGGCCTCGACGGCGCCGTCTTCAACTAGTAACGCAACACGCGTCGTTCCAGCCGGGTTGCGGGATGCTGTACTAGCAGCATTCCGCAACTCGTTGCGGGTTGAACGCTTGGAATACATCTGAACCAATCTGAGGCCAGGTCCGCTTCGAATCTTCTCTGTGAAACTTTAAGGAGGCGCAACAGCCGTGTTGATCAATGGAGAGACAAAGACTTCCCGCTTTCGCGGTGACGCTGGCTTCTCTCTCGCTGAGGTCATCGTTGCCGTTGCCATTCTCGGTACGCTCGCAACTGCGTCGCTATCCCTCACCATCGGTGGCCTCAACTCAGCCGAAGCGCAACGGCGGGGCAATGTCGCGATCACGCTCACGGGCAACGCGATGGAATCGGTTGTTGCCCGTTCTCCAGCAATCAACGCGACCACCGGGGTGAGCGCCATTTACAATGGTCGCAGTCACTCTGAAACCCTGACCCGCTGGGCCATAAACGACGAGGTCGCCGGATTCGACCGAATGTATCCAGGGTGGGACCCGGTGGCTGTGGCTGGTTCCACTCCCGATATTCCGCTCACCAAGGCAGTCACCGTCAACGGCACCAACTACTCCATCGAGACGATGATCGGCCGGTGCTACCAGCCGCTCGCAGGGGGGCAATGCACAACTCTCGCGGGATTTGCAACCGCACCTGCCACGGCCCCCAGTGGCTCTGTCGAACTCACTCGAGTGACAATAGTCGTGTGGTGGTTCGCCGGGGCTAGTTGTGCGGATGGGTGCTCCTACCACGCATCGACGATGGTCGACACTTCGGCGGATTTGCAGTGGATCAGAAACTGACTGACGGCCGATTCTCGGGCGTCGCCAATCGTGCCTCACAGCGGCAAGCTGGATACACGCTCATCGAAGTGAGCGCGGCGATGGGAATCTTCACGGTCTTCATCTCCATCTTTCTCGTTGCGGTTGTCGGACTGACGCAAGGCACGAACGCTGCGCGCAACACCGCTGCATCGTCGAGCGGCGCGATGATCGTGTTCCAGAACCTCGATCGCCAGGTTCGCTACGCCGACGCGATAAACTTCCCCGGGGTCGGAGCAAGCGGTGCGCGCTACATCGAGTTTCGCACTCCGGCCGCGAACTCGGTCAACGGGGTCGCAACGTGCACCCAGTGGCGCTACGTTCCGAGTGACCAGCGTGTCGAATCTCGGCGGTGGCAGAACGTAACGGGAGTCACGCCGCCTGCTTGGTCAAACAAGGTCAACAACATCAACGACCTCGGTGGCGTCGGGTACCCGTTTTCACTGCTTCCAGCCTCGCCAGGGGTAACAGTGCAACAACAGTTGCGGTTGATTCTCGAATCCGGCGACCCTGCGGTTGGCGGGGACACGTCGATTGACACGGTGTTCGTTGCCAGGAATAGTTCAATTCAGTCACCGAGTAATGTCGACGTGAACAACGACGGCAATAGCGACAGTCCGGTCTGTCGCCCGACAGGAAGCAGGCCATAGTGAGCGGCCGTTTTCTGATCTCGCTGCGTAAGTCTGTAATGCGCCTTTCGTCACCGAGCACGCTGGGTCGATTTCGCGACGATGCGGGCGCCGCGCTGATCAGCGTGATGCTCTTCATCGTCCTTCTCGGCGGGCTTTCCCTCGTGCTCCTAGCAACTCTCCTCGGTCAGATTGCGCCATCATTCAGTGCCCAGCAGAACACGCAAACTGGTTACGCAGCGCAGGCGGGTTTGCAAGCCGGCGTCGGTGCGCTGAGAGCGTCCGGATCAGCACCCAATGCTGAGGGAATCATCTACGGAAACTCGACCCGGTTGCCGTGCGGCTTCACCGGGAACGTTGATAGCACGGCGGAATCGATCCGGTACGAGGTCAGTATTCAGTATTACAGCACTGATCCCACCAACCAAAGTGATGTTTGGCGCGACGCGAATGACCTGACGTGCCTGACGCCCGGGGGAGTGAGCCAGGTGCCTCGCTATGCGCTGCTCGTGTCGGGCGCCGTTTCTCCCGCGACGGCCAACGCTGTCACCGGTGAAAGCCAGCGAATCATCTCTGCCATCTATGAGTTCCAGATCACGAACATTAACATCCCCGGCGGACGAATCTGGGACTTCAACGGCGAGTATTGCATGCGCGCCGTTACCGCGACGGCGGGTTCGCAGATTACCTACAATTCGGCAGCGAACTGTCCAGACGACAACCAGCTCGCACTGTGGGTCTATGACACCGACTACCGCATCAAGCTCGCAAGTACGACCGTGGCCGGGCAAACTCCACTGTGCATGACCGGTCCGATCGCATCCGCGGCCATCCCCAACCGAATGCAGTTGCAACCGTGTCTTGAAGCGAGCACCCCAGCCCGCTGGAATCAACTCTGGAACTTGTTTGCTGGCCCCGTCTGGTACGGCCAGAACCAGACGATCTCAATTGGCCGGAGTGGGATCTGCATTAGCTCCGGTTTCAGCAACGGCACAAATCTCGTGAACCAGTTTGTGCTTGCCCGGAGCGGCTGTGTCGGAAGCCAACGACCCGAGGCGAAGGTCGGCGCTGGCGCGGCGAGTAAGGCAACGAATCAGATCGTGAGCTACAGCGAATTCGGCCGGTGCGCTGACGTGACGGACGAGAACATCAACCGAACATTTATGATTGTCTACCCGTGTAAGCAGGATGCCCGTGGCGGCGGTGCCGGTATTCTCTGGAACCACAAGTGGTTCTATGAGGAACCTGCAGTCGGGGCGGCTGAGGCTCTCAATCAGGATGTATTCATCCGACTGAATGACAGCATGACTGCAGCAGACAAGTACTGCATGCAAACGCCGATCGACACGTCGGCGACCGTGTATGTCGCGTTCGCGGTTTGCAATAACACTGTGCGCCAGGACTGGGATCGTGTGCAGGACTCGGGTAACTACGACACCAGCTACCTGTTCATCGACAAGTACGGGCGTTGCTTGACAGCGAACCCGAATCCTGCCGACTTGTACGCGAGTGCGTATTCGAAGATGACGGTTGCCTCGTGCAACGGCACTCTCGCGCAGAAGTGGAACGCTCCTCCTGGCACTACAGAGGCGACCTTTGGTGGCTACCGTGAGTATGGCGGCTAGCGCGCGCGCAACGCGGAGCGGTGCGTGAGCGAAGCGCCGATCCTCATCTTTAGCGGCGCTCTTGCTCTTGTATTCGGTCTGGCGATTGGGTCATTTCTCAACGTCGTGATCTGGCGGGTCCCAGCTGGCAAGAGCGTTGTGTCTCCGCCGAGCTCGTGCACGAGTTGTGGCACGCCGATCGCTCCCCGCGACAACGTTCCGGTGCTGTCCTGGCTGCTGTTGCGCGGTCGGTGCCGCAACTGTGAGATACGGATCTCTGCGCGCTATCCGGTCGTCGAAGCAGTCACTGGCATTGCGTTTGTGCTCGTGACGGTCGGCGCCTTTGCGGGCGTCTACCCTTTTGCGTTCGCGCTTCCGCTCCTGTATTTCGTCACAATGTCCATCGCGCTCGCGCTCATCGACCTCGACACGCACACACTGCCGAACAAAATCGTTCTTCCGTCCTACTCCTTTGTCGCTGGCCTCTTGGTGATTGCATCTGCGCTCGAGGCTGAGTGGGCTCGGCTGCTGACGGCGGCGGTCGGAATGGTCATTCTGTTCGGCTTCTATTTTCTGCTGGCTGTGATCTCGCCCCGCGGCATGGGATTCGGCGACGTGAAGCTTGCCGGAGTCATTGGCTTGCTCCTAGGCTGGCTCGGATGGGGACCTCTGGCCGTCGGCGGTTTCTCGGCATTCTTGCTTGGGGGACTGTTCTCGCTTCTTCTCATCGCAACCAAGCGAGTGAACCGAAAGGGCGGGATCCCCTTCGGCCCGTGGATGATCGTCGGAGCGTTCGTCGGCGTAGCGGTTGGAGACCCCCTTATTGAGTGGTATCTGTCGTCGATTGGCATCCGCTAGTGTGCACAGGCGACGAAAACTCCGAAAGAGGTGAACATTGGCATCACGTATAGTCGGCCTGGACTTTGGCAGCCGAGCCTTGCGCGCTGTCGAAGTAGAAGGCGCACTCAAAGATCGCCCGACTCTGAGGCGTTACTTTGAGGTGCCAATCCCTGCAGGCGTGGTGCGCAGCGGGGAAGTGATTGATCCCGGAGCGGCGTCTGCCGCCATTCGGCGGCTCTGGAGCGGCGGCAAGTTCAGCACGAAGAACGTCGTACTTGGAGTCGGCAACCAACGCGTGCTCGCCCGCGACATAGAACTGCCGCGCATGACGCAGGCCCAGTTGCGAGAATCGCTGCAATACCACGTGCAAGACAAACTTCCGATGCCGATCAACGAAGCCGTTCTCGACTTCTTCCCGATCTCGGAGGGAATCGGTGAGGGTGGCCCCGTGATGAACGGGCTACTCGTCGCGGCATCTAAGGAGGCCGTGCTTGCGAACGTGAATGCCGTCATCAAGGCCGGCCTCAAGCCAGTCGAAGTTGACCTCATTCCATTCGCTGTCACGCGCACGCTGTTGCGCGGCCCACACGGCGATGGAGTCATCGCCTTGATCGATGTCGGCGCTGAGACGACCACGGTGGTGGTCACCGACAACGGCGTGCCGCAATTTGTGCGCATGATTCCGGCGGGTGGAAGCGACGTGACTCGCGCGATTATGTCGCGGCTTAGCCTCGGCGAAGAGGCTGCAGATGGCACGAAGGTACGGATGGGACTTGTGGCTTTTAGCGGAGGAGCCCCCGACCAGCAGTTGGCGATGGAGGCAATCACTTCGGTGACAGGAGAGCTTCTGGAGAGTATCCGAAACACCATCACCTACTACGACAACTCTCACGCGGCCGCGAGCGTGAACCGCATCGTACTCAGTGGCGGTGGTGCGCGTCTTGAGGGCTTTGCGGCGGCACTTCGTGAGTTGGTGCGCACAAACATCGTTTTCGTCGATCCGCTTGAAACGCTCAACGTCGCGCGCGCCCTTCGGACTCTGCGCGCATCAGAGCGCGACTCGCTTACGGTTGCACTCGGACTCGCCCTCGGGAGCAAGAATTGAGCGGCCGCAGTTTTGGTCGTTCGACCGTGCAACCAACCGCTGCTCGGGTCAACCTTCTCCCACCCGAGATCGAGCAAGCCAAGCGCTCCTCGAGAACACGGTCTGGCATCGTAGCCGTTGCAATCTTGTCAGTGTTCGTGGCCGTCATTGCAACCGGGGTGACGGTGTTTCTTGCGGCGGCAGCACAGGCGCGGTTGCTCGCCGCGCAGGACGAAACCATTCAGATTCTTCAGCAGCAGAATGAGTTCATCGAAGTCCGAACCCTGGCACAGCAGGTCGAAACGGTGAAGGCCGCACAACTAGCCGGCACGCTCACCGAGATCGACATGGAGGCGCTGATTCGGGCAGTGGATGCCACGCTGCCAGCGGGTGTTCTCGTGTCATCGTTCGCGATCGACTCGGGTTCACCGATTGAGGAGTTCCCACTTCCATCGAGCCCGCTTGAACAGCCGCGCGTTGCGACAATCATCATGACCGCGGTGATTCCGAGCCTTGACGCCGTTCAACAGTGGGTTGTCGGCTTGAAGGCTTTGAAGGGTTTCGCAGACGTTGTTGTCTCGAACGTGGCGCTCCAGGAGGACACTGGCAGTTACGAGGTCATCATCACGCTCAACCTCAACAGCGATCTCTATCGAGGGCGCTTTGCGCCGGACGGTGAAGCAACACCGACCGACGATCAAGCCGCCGGGACCACCGAACCTACTCCGACCCTGACGCCAACTCCGACCCCGACGCCAACTCCGACGCCAACCCCGGCAGCCGAGGTCACAGAATGAACGCGGTTTCGAGCACGCGCTACTGGACCATCGGTGGGGTTCTCGTCATCGTTGTGGTGCTCGTCCTCGGGTTCTTCCTCGGCGTACAGCCACAACTTCAGGCCGCCGCCGTGTCACAACGAGACCTGGCAGATGTCGAGGCACAGAATCAACTTCAGCGGGTCGAACTCGAAGCTTTGAAGCAGCAGTTCGAACTGCTTCCGGAAATCACCGCTGAGCTCGAGGAACTGAGGCTTTCGATTGCCGCTACGGCGTCGATCGATACGTTCACAACCCAGTTGTCCTCGCAGCTTGCTGCAACCGGTGTGACCCTCGTGAACTTCACGGTGTCCAATGGGGCTCCCTTTGTCCCTGCCCAGCAGCTTCAGGCGCTCGTGGCACCCGGTGTCAACGCGAGTAACTTCGTGACGATACCGTTCCAGCTGAGTGCAGTGGGTCCGCGCGATGGGATTATCGCCTTCATTGCTGGCCTGCAGAACGGTCGTCGTCTTGCGTTGGTCGACCAGTTCACGATGCTCAGCTCGGGAGACGCTGGGGCAATTGCCGTTGACCTTTCGGGCTTGCTGTATGTTCTCCTCGACGAACCGATCGCTTCAGAGGCTCCTGTCGACGGGACCGTCCCCATAGAGTCTGTTGATCCAGCAGCACCGTAATTGCGCAGGCGATAAACATTTGACCGTCCCGGTAGACCCCGGCGCGACGATTGGTAGAGTGTGATTGTCTCGGCAAGTCAACTTCCGACCGACCAAGGAGTCAACGATGAGCGACGCCACACCCGATCCCACGTCTGGTAGACGAGCGCGAACCACGAAGCCTGAAGTGATCGAAGACGCAGTCGTCGTTGACGAAGCCACCGGTGCCGAACCTGTCGTCGCATCCACCGACACGGCATCGACCGAAACTCCGACAGCTGTCGCGCCTGTGGCCAGTGCTGCCGATGCATCAAGTGCAGGCCCTCAGGTCGTCTACGTGCAGGCGCCGCCGCTTCCCAAGAAGCGCGGCAACCGCGGCTTTGGGGTGCTGGTCGCAGTTCTCTCGGGCCTGCTGTTCGCGTTGCTGCTCGGGCTCTCCACTGCGGCGCTGGAGATTCTCTTCAACGGCCAGTCGCGGTTCGGGTTTGTTACCCGCGTCGAGTTCTACATCCCCGTGCTGTTCTTCGTAATCGCCTTCGTGATTCTGGTGTTGCTCGCGAACCGCGCGAACTGGTGGGCCTACATCCTGGGCAGCGTCTTCGTCGCTGTTGTCGTCTACTTCGGCAGCATCGGGCTGATTCTCTTGAGTACCGGCGTCATTCTCGACACCCCGGAAGAGGCCGCCGGGCGATTCTCGGCTCTTCTTGTGAGTCCGATCATCATCATCGCGACCATTCTTGCGCGCGAAGTGTCGCTGTGGCTCGGGTCCCTCATCAGTCGGCGTGGCCGAAGCCTGAAGGTGCGCAACGCTGAAGCGCGTGCTGGATACGAGCGCGAACTCGCCGAGAGGCGCTCAGCACACGCAACCGCCGCCGTGTAGCCCCGCGCAGTCCGTCGCGACCGTGCGCGAGGACCTGCCCGATGTTTGACCGCGGGAGTGTAGGTCACTAAGCTTGTATGGGTGTGCGCACCGTCGCGCGCTCCTGCCGTGCCTCGGCGCTTCAGGGCAGCGAGAGTCGCACACCACAGGGTTCGTTCATCGAGCGGCCCCCACGGCATACCCACGAATCTTCCGTCAAGGAAACCAGTGGGTCCAGATGAACTCGACCATCGCGTGTTTCGTAAGGATCACGTCGGTCGAATGCTAACCATCAGAACGCTGTCACCGTGCAGCAACAACAAGGAGTAATTGAGTGCCCACCATTCAGCAGCTGGTGCGCAAGGGTCGTTCGCCGAAGGTCGTCAAGACCAAGGCACCCGCCCTGCGTTCCAACCCGCAACAGCGCGGAGTTTGTACCCGCGTCTACACGACCACCCCGAAGAAGCCCAACTCGGCCTTGCGCAAGGTCGCTCGCGTCAAGCTTTCCAACGGCACCGAGGTGACCGCATACATCCCGGGTGAAGGCCACAATCTGCAGGAGCACTCGATGGTGCTCGTGCGCGGCGGTCGCGTCAAGGACCTTCCAGGGGTGCGCTACAAGATCGTGCGCGGCGCGCTCGACACTCAGGCGGTCAAGAACCGCAAGCAGGCTCGCAGCCTCTACGGTGCCAAGAAGGACAAGAAGTAATGCCTCGTAAAGGACCAGCACCGAAGCGTCCCGTTCTCGCGGACCCGGTCTACGGAGCTCCAATTGTGAGCCAGCTCGTGAACAAGATCTTGCTCGATGGCAAGAAGGGTCTCGCTGAGCGCATTGTTTACGGAGCCCTCTCAGGCGTGTCTGCCAAGAACGGTCAGGATGCCGTCGTCACGCTCAAGAAGGCTCTCGACAACGTGCGCCCCACCATCGAGGTCAAGTCCCGCCGCGTTGGTGGCTCCACCTATCAGGTGCCAGTCGAGGTCAAGCCTCACCGTGCTAACACTCTTGCGTTGCGCTGGCTCACCAGCTACGCGAAGGGCCGACGCGAGAAGACGATGACCGAGCGCCTGACCAACGAGATTCTGGATGCCTCGAACGGTCTCGGCGCGGCTGTCAAGCGTCGCGAAGACACCCACAAGATGGCGGAGTCGAACAAAGCGTTCGCTCACTACCGCTGGTAACTCATTCTTGATCGAGCCTGTCGGGATCAACGGTCTCGGCAGGCTCGACCTTCATTCATCTTCAAAGGATAGGAACACCCCGTGGCACAAGACGTGCTCACCGACCTGAGCAGGGTCCGCAACATCGGCATCATGGCCCACATTGACGCCGGCAAAACGACGACGACCGAGCGCATCCTGTATTACACGGGTATCACGCATAAAATCGGTGAAGTTCACGATGGCGCAGCCACCATGGACTGGATGGCGCAAGAGCAGGAGCGTGGGATCACGATCACCTCTGCTGCAACGACCTGTTTCTGGGACAAGCATCAGATCAACATTATTGACACCCCGGGTCACGTTGACTTCACGGTCGAGGTGGAGCGTTCGCTTCGCGTGCTCGACGGGGCGGTCGCGGTCTTCGACGGCAAGGAGGGCGTTGAGCCCCAGTCTGAGACCGTCTGGCGCCAAGCCGATAAGTACGACGTGCCGCGCATCTGCTTCGTCAACAAGATGGACAAGCTCGGTGCCGACTTCTATTTCACTGTCGAAACGATCATCAAGCGCCTCGGCGCCAAGCCCTTGGTCATCCAGTTGCCGATCGGGTTCGAGAGCACCTTCGAGGGTGTCGTTGATCTGGTTGAGATGCGCGCGCTCACGTGGCGCGGCGACTCGAAGGGTGACGTCGAGATGGGTGCGAAGTACGCAATCGAGGAGATCCCCGCCGATCTCGTTGAGAAGGCAAACGAGTACCGCGCCGTTCTCCTTGAGACGGTCGCCGAAACCGATGACGAACTTCTTGAGCGGTTCCTGAACGGCGACACGGACTTTTCCGTGGCCGAGATCAAGAAGGGGATTCGGAAGCTCACGGTCAACAGTGAGATCTACCCGGTGCTGTGTGGCTCCGCATTCAAGAATCGTGGTGTGCAGCCGATGCTCGATGCTGTCGTCGACTACCTGCCGAGCCCGCTTGACGTGCCAGCAACCGAGGGACACGATGTGCGCGATGACGAGAAGATCGTTGAGCGCCACCCTGACTCCGCCGAGCCGTTCGCGGCGCTCGCATTCAAGGTTGCCGTGCACCCCTTCTTCGGTCGCCTCACGTATATTCGCGTGTACTCCGGTCAGGTCGACTCTGGTGCCCAGCTCGTCAACTCGACAAAGGGCAAAAAGGAGCGCATCGGAAAGATCTTCCAGATGCACGCCAACAAGGAGAACCCCGTTGACCGTGTCACTGCCGGCCACATTTACGCGGTCATCGGCCTGAAAGATACGACAACTGGCGACACTCTGTGCGACCCGAACAACCAAGTCGTACTCGAGTCGATGACGTTCCCGGAGCCCGTCATCGAGGTGGCGATCGAGCCGAAGACGAAGGCCGACCAGGAGAAGCTCGGCATAGCCATCCAGAAGCTCGCTGAAGAGGACCCGACGTTCCGCACTGAGCAGAACCAGGACACCGGCCAGACAGTGATCAAGGGCATGGGCGAGCTTCACCTCGACATCCTTGTCGACCGCATGAAGCGCGAGTTCAACGTCGAGGCGAACGTCGGCAAGCCCCAGGTGGCATATCGCGAGACCATCAGACGCATCGTCGACAAACACGACTACACCCACAAGAAGCAGACCGGCGGTTCTGGCCAGTTCGCAAAGGTGCAGATCTCGCTTGAGCCGATGGCAGTCACGCCTGAGAAGATCTACGAATTCGAGAACAAGGTCACCGGCGGTCGTATCCCGCGTGAGTACATCAGCTCGATCGATCAGGGTTTCCAGGCGTCGATGGCGGTCGGTGTTCTTGCCGGCTACCCGATGGTCGGCGTCAAGGGAATCATCCTCGATGGAGCCGCCCACGATGTGGACTCGTCAGAAATGGCGTTCAAGATCGCCGGTTCGATGGCGTTCAAGGAAGCGGCGCGCAAGGCCGATCCCGTGTTGCTCGAGCCGCTCATGGCCGTCGAGGTACGCACCCCGGAGGAGTACATGGGTGACGTGATCGGCGACCTGAACTCGCGTCGTGGACAGATCCAGTCGATGGAAGACGCGACTGGCGTCAAGGTCGTCACGGCCAAGGTGCCCCTGTCGGAGATGTTCGGTTACGTCGGTGACTTGAGGTCGAAGACCTCCGGTCGCGCTGTGTACTCGATGAGCTTCGACAGCTACTCAGAAGTTCCCCGCGCGGTAGCTGACGAGATCATCCAGAAGAACAAGGGCGAATAACACCCGCACGGCAGTTCAACTAACATACAAACAACCCAATTCGCCCGAGCAGCCGGAAACCATCCGGATGCGCGAGCACCGAGTCCTGAGGAGGACCCACAGTGGCTAAGGCCAAGTTCGAGCGGACAAAGCCGCACGTAAACATCGGAACCATCGGTCACGTTGACCACGGAAAGACCACGCTCACCGCCGCCATCTCGAAGGTGCTTGCTGATAAGTACCCCTCGAAGACGAACGTGCAGCGCGACTTTGCGTCGATCGACTCCGCTCCTGAAGAGCGCCTGCGTGGTATCACGATCAACATCTCCCACGTCGAGTACGAGACGCCAAAGCGTCACTACGCGCACGTCGACGCCCCCGGCCACGCCGACTACATCAAGAACATGATCACCGGTGCTGCCCAGATGGATGGCGCGATCCTCGTGGTTGCTGCTACCGACGGCCCGATGGCTCAGACTCGCGAGCACGTGTTGCTCGCCAAGCAGGTCGGCGTTCCGTACCTGCTGGTCGCGCTGAACAAGAGTGACATGGTTGACGACGAAGAGATCCTTGAGCTCGTCGAGCTCGAGGTTCGTGAGCTGCTCGCTGCTCAGGGTTTCGACGGCGACAACGCTCCTGTTGTGCGAGTCTCGGGTCTCAAGGCACTCGAGGGCGACGAGAAGTGGACCCAGTCCATCCTCGACCTGATGGATGCCGTCGACAACAACGTTCCTGACCCGGTGCGCGATAAGGACAAGCCGTTCCTCATGCCGATCGAGGATGTCTTCACGATCACCGGTCGTGGAACCGTCGTCACGGGTCGCGCCGAGCGTGGAACCCTCGCGATCAACTCGGACGTCGAGATCGTCGGAATCCGTCCGACCCAGAAGACCACGGTCACGGGTATCGAGATGTTCCACAAGCAGCTCGACGAGGCGTGGGCCGGCGAGAACTGTG
>CAZCOC010000003.1:0-23368 GCA_964500075.1 uncultured Salinibacterium sp. | reverse complement strand
TGAGTACCTAGGTGACCCGGGGTTTCTCGAGCGATTCCGTGCCGAAGCTCGCCACGCTGCGCTCGTCAACCACGAGGGAATCGCGAACGTGTTCGACTATGGCGAAGAAGACGGCAGCGCCTTCCTCGTCATGGAACTTGTACCGGGAGAGGCGCTCAGCGCCATCCTCGAGCGGGAGCGAGTTCTCACGACCGACAGGGTGCTCGACATCGTCGCCCAAACAGCTGCCGCTCTTCAGGCTGCCCATGCTGCTGGACTCGTCCATCGCGACATCAAACCGGGCAACCTGTTGATCACCCCGGAAGGTCGGGTGAAGATCACCGACTTCGGGATCGCCCGTATTGCCGATCAGGTGCCGCTGACGGCAACCGGGCAGGTCATGGGAACGGTGCAGTACCTCTCCCCCGAGCAGGCGAGCGGGCACCCTGCCTCTCCCACCACCGACATTTACTCCCTCGGGATTGTTGCGTACGAGGCTCTAGCCGGAAAGCGCCCGTTCACCGGCGAGTCTCAAGTCGCGATCGCGATGGCCCAGATCAACGAAACCCCGCCAGAACTGCCCGTTACGGTCGCCGAGCCAGTGCGAAACCTCGTCTATTCGTGCCTCGCAAAGCGCCCGGCGGACCGTCCGGCTTCGGCCGCACACCTCGCGCGCGCGGCCGTGGCCTTGCGTCGTGGTGATGTCGCTGCTGCTGCTGCTGCCGTACCTGGCGTGCTCGGCACGGGCTCGCTGGTGGCGACAGCGGGAGCCAACTACGGTCAAGGGACTCAAGCCACAAGGGTCATGACGGCGAATGGACCGATCAATACCCCGGCTCAGCCGATCGATGCTGCTCGCCGCAATCCGTGGACGTGGCCACTCGTTGCACTTGTATCGCTCTTGGCGGTCATCCTGATCGGCACAATTGTGGCCCTTGTCGCGAACCCAAACGACGGGGGCCCGGCGGAGACGTCGAGCGCCGCTTCGCCTGGTCCGAGTGCGTCAACTCCGACTCCGACTCCGACGAATAATCGTGTGATGCTCGACGAGAACGAGCTGCTCGGGCGCAATCAGGCGGCCGTTGAGCAACGCCTCACCGAGCTTGGGCTGACGCTCGACGCGCGCGTTGGCACCGTGGCGCCAACCGAGGAGCAAGTTGGGTTCGCCTACAGCGTCACGCCCAAGGGCAACGTGCGCAAGGGTGAGGTCATCACGGTGAGCTTCTACGCCGAGATCCCACCACCCGTCGCAACTAGGCCGACTCCGCTCATCGCGCCGGCTGGTCCGTTCCTGGCGGGCGACACGATCACCGTCACGTGGCCCGCCTACACCGGATGTCCCGCGAGCAGACCGCACACCGGGTTCAGTATTCAGGTTCAGAAAGGGTCGCTAGTCGGAAGCAATCCACTAGCGGCGGGTGCGACAAGCGCAGACATTAAGCTCTCGGCCACCGCAGGAGAGGCGACGGTAGTCACATACACGGCCATCTGCACCGACTTTGAATCACCGCTTTCTGACCCACTTTCCGTCACCGGCTTCTAGCCCTACCGGGCCAGGAGACGGGTCGAGGGCAGCAGGTACACTGTTGGGGGGATTGTCGCAATCGTTCGGGAGATGGCTCGTGGTTGAAGGCGTAGCACAGGGAGTGCGAGTCTTGGCGGGCAGATACGAACTCGGCACCCTTCTTGGTCGCGGCGGCATGGCAGACGTGCACGTCGGAACAGACTCTCGTCTCGGGCGTCGTGTGGCTGTCAAGCTCCTCAAGTCGACGCTCGCAAGCGATCCGGCATTTCGTTCGCGTTTCCGTCGTGAAGCTCAAGACGCCGCCAAGATGGCACATCCAACGATCGTTCGCATTTTCGATGCCGGCGAAGAGTTGATCGTCGACCAGCGCGGCACCGAGACCCTCATCCCATACATCGTGATGGAGTACGTCGATGGCCGACTGCTCAAGGACCTCATTGCCGACGGGCCGCTCGAGCCTGACGAAGCGATGAGGATCACTGCGCAAGTATTGACCGCTCTCGAGTACTCCCACCGAGCTGGTGTTGTGCACCGAGACATCAAGCCAGGCAACATCATGATCACCGCAAGCGGGCAGGTCAAGGTCATGGATTTCGGGATCGCTCGCGCGATCTCAGATTCCGCTGCAACGATCGCCGAGACGAGCGCCATCGTGGGCACGGCGCAATACTTCTCACCGGAGCAAGCGCGCGGCGAGATCGTGGACGCCCGAACCGACCTGTACTCGACAGGCGTAGTGCTCTTTGAAATGCTGACAGGCCGCGCGCCATTCCGCGGGGATAACCCGGTTGCAGTGGCCTATCAGCACGTGAACTCGGAACCGGTCCTCCCGGGAACGCTCAACCCGAAAGTTTCGCCAACCCTCGATGCTGTCGTGCTGCGATCCTTGGCCAAGGATCGTTTCGAGCGGTACCAAAGCGCGGCCGGGTTCCGTGCAGACCTCGAGACAACTGCCGCTGGCGCGGTTCCCATGCGGAAGCAGATTGCGACCACCGACTTCAATGCGACTCTGTTTGGCGTGAATCCATCAGCGGTTGCCGGTTCAGAGGCAACCCTTCGCCAACTCACTGTTGATGAAGGAGATCGTGCAGTCAGAACCCAAAGCCGTCCTCCTGTGGCTTGGATCTGGACCGGTATCGTCTCAATGATTGTGGTCGTCGCGGCAGTGGTCTTTTGGACCTTCAGTTTGACGCCGCCACAGTTGGTTGGGAACATCGCAGTCGATATCCCCGCGGTCGCTGGCCAAACCTGGGCAGACGGGTCCGCCACCCTCATCGAGGCGGGACTCGAACCCGAGCGTCTCGAAGAACCAAGCGACACGATTGCTGAGGATGTCATCATCCGCACCGATCCTGAAGCGGGGGTCAGCGTCAGTCCAGGCATGCAGATCAAGGTGTACGTTTCCATCGGCAAGACTCCAGCTACCGTCCCGGATGTCGCGCGGATGGCGGAGGCCACAGCGATTGAAGCCATCGCCGGAGCGAACCTGACCTATGGCAGTTCAACGACGGAATACTCTGCTGACCTCGCGGCCGGCATAGTGATTCGCTCGGATCCGGCTGGCGGCTCCGCTCGTCTTGTCGACGGCAGACTCATCCGACAAGGCGACACCGTCAACCTCGTGGTCTCAAACGGCTTGGTCAATATTCCCGATGTCACCGGGCAGGCGATCGCGGCCGCGAGTTCAGCCCTCCAAGCGCTGCAGCTTTCGCTCCGCGTCGATATCGACGGTGGTTGCGGAGGCGGAACCGTTGCGAGGCAGTCGCTCGTGGGCGAGCAGCCCCAGAAGTCGGAAGTCACGCTGACCTATTGCGGCGGTTAATCCTGCTCGGTCAGGCAAGCTTGACGAGAGGGGTGAGGCCTTTCGCGCGTTCAGCTGCTTCGGGCAATCCAGCGACTGCGAGCCAGTTTCCGAGCATGCGATAGCCACCCTCCGTCAACACCGACTCGGGGTGAAACTGCACTCCGAAGATGGGTTGACTCTCGTGACGCAGGCCCATGATGACACCCCCGGTCGTTCGCGACGTGACGATGAGGTCATCAGGTACCGTTCCGTCAACGACCGCGAGCGAGTGGTAGCGGGTGGCGATGAACGGCTGGGGCACTCCTGCGTAGAAGTCGCTGTCGTCGTGCTCGATGAGCGACGTCTTGCCGTGCATGAGTTCTTCAGCGTGCGTGACCGTCGCGCCGAGCGCCTCCGCAATAGCTTGATGCCCAAGACACACGCCCAACAGCGCAAGTCCGGATTGCGCCGCAGCCTTGACAATCGGGATGCTCACTCCAGCGGCGACAGGAGTTCCTGGCCCGGGCGACAGCAGAACGCCGTCGAAGTCGCGGATTACGTTAGCCGCGGCATCCGCGTCGAAATCGTCATTACGCACAACAGTTGTCTCAGCACCGAGCTCGAGCAGATACCCGTTGAGGGTATAAACGAAGCTGTCGTAATTGTCGACAACAAGAATGTGGGTCACTATTCGCCGACCGTAACGTCAGTCGGCGCCATGAACTGTTCGACCCAAGGGAACACCCACAAGACGAGCGCGGTAAGGGCTGCTGCGATGAGAATCAGTGCTAGAAAAATCTTGACCCACAGCGGTCCAGGCAACAGCTTCCAGAGTGCGACGTACATCAGCCGACTGCCTGAATTTGGGCGAGACCGGCAATCTCAGCCGGGGCACCCTCCGACCTCGGGTACCACGTGTCGTACACCCCGTAGGCGATGATTCGTTCCGAAACTGAATTCAACGGATTGCAGCTCGTGAGCGTGATGATTCGATCAAGCGGAGTTTCACCGGACGCTTGGGGTACCGGAGCAAGCACGTCAACCCCAGATGGTGATACATACTCAAGCGAGCGAAAGACGTATCGGTACCAGCCATCCTCAGTTTCGATGTAGATGCTGTCGCCGAGCTGGAGCTTGTTCACGTCGAGAAACGGAGAGCCCCATCCGGTGCGGTGAGCGGCGAGCGCAAAGTTACCGATCTCGCCCGGCATCTGTGTTCCTGGGTAATGTCCGACACCGCGCTTGTTCAGCACGTCTTCAATCCCGACCCCTTCAGCGATCGGCCTTGTGTAGTCGGCGCCGAATCGCGGGACGATAAGCGCACCGAAGTTCACGGCGTTTGCCGGGACCACGGTAACGACTGGTTCTCCCGGGTCAGGGCGTTCTAACGGCACTGGCGCTACGCCCTCGCCCTTGTCCCAACTCTGCTGCAGCTCCACCGCCTCGACCTGTTGGGCGTTGCCGAGCACGAGGTTGTTGAACCACAGCTGCCACCCAAGGAATAGCATCACCAACACGCCCCCAGTAACGAGCAGTTCTCCTAGAACTCCTGCGACCATCGTTCGCCGCTTTGCGCGCCCACGACGGCGACGATCGACCCGGCCATCCGCAAGAACCATATAGTGAGTGTAGATGTTCACGCGCGGGTGAAGGCTGAAGGTGGCTCGCTGGGTAACGGTGCTCGGCGGCGAGAATTGGTGTTCGCTCGAATCGTTCCGGCTAGAATTGGCGGCATGGCCCGTACGAGCGCAGTCTCCAATCCAGACCGTCCCACACCATCGTCGAGCGAGCCCGCTCCGAATCCGGTGTGGTTCAAGCCGGTGATGTTTGGCTTCATGCTTGTCGGGCTCGCGTGGATCATCGTGTTCTATGTCACCCAGAGCCAATGGCCGCTGCCTGCGCTCGGAAACTGGAATATCGCAATTGGGTTTGGGATCATGTTCGTGGGATTCCTCATGACAACCCGCTGGCGTTAGTCGGTACTCTCTAACTACATTCGTGTAGTTATACCCACTGTGGAGAAGCCTGTGGATAACCTCGCGGTGCACTTCGGGGTGGCCCGGCCTAGATGACGAACAATCTCAACAGCGTGAGCACCAGCAGCGCAACCGCGAGTGCTGCGATCAGTGCGATCTGTTTGGCCTTTTGATCGGGTCGCCTCGTCGCGAGGTAGATCAGACCAACGAGCGCACCAACGATGACGCCGCCAAGATGGGCCTGCCACGAGATGTTTGTGCCGGGCAAAAAGCCGATTGCAAAGTTCAGGGCAATCACAACAAATAACTGAACGCTATTGCCGCCAAGCTTGCGTTGGATCACGAAGAACGCACCGAACAGCCCAAAGATCGCACCGGATGCTCCAACGACAGCGCTGTATGGCGCTAGCAGGAGCACTGCAACCGAGCCTCCAACGCCGCTCAAGAGGTACAGCACCAAGAATCGGGCGCGCCCAAGCAATCCTTCCAGGATCGGTCCGAACAGGAACAGCGCGTACATGTTGAACAAGATGTGGAAGATGGAGTTCTGCGAGTGCACGAACAAGGCCGTGGTCATTCGCCACGGCTCCGTGTATGTCAACGGCGGAAAGTACAGCAGGGCTGCTGTGACTCCGCTGCCGGGGATGATCTGGAGCAAGTAGATGGCGATACACAAACCAAGGATCGAGTAGCTCACCACCGGTGTGCTGCCGCCGCGGCGAAACGCTCGAACAACGGCCGGCCGGGTACGGGGGGTGGCTTGACGAGCTTCGCGAACGCACTCCGGACAATGCACGCCCACGGCGGCCTGCGTTTGACAGTCAGGACAGACAGTTCGACCGCAGCGCTGGCAGAGCACAAAGCTCTGCCGATCCAGGTGTCGGTAACAGACGTTGTCTGACACCGTCGATTCGCTCGGCACCAAGACTACTGTTCGTCGACGACGACGCTCTCGATGACGACATCGACAACAGGCTTGTCTCGCACTGTCTGCACTGCCTCGATGGCATCAACGACGTGCTTGGACTCTTCGTCGGCAACCTCACCGAAAATTGTGTGCTTGGCCTGAAGCCACGGGGTTGCAACCGTCGTAATAAAGAATTGAGAGCCGTTCGTTCCGCGCCCGCCGCGGGTCCCAGCATTGGCCATTGCGAGTACGTACGGCTCGGAGAAATTTAGCTCTGGGTGGATCTCGTCATCGAATTCGAACCCGGGCCCTCCGGTGCCTTGACCAAGCGGATCGCCAGCTTGCAGCATGAAGTCCTTGATGATTCGGTGAAAGATCACACCGTCGTACAGCTTCTCTTTCGACACTTTGCCGGTCGCTGGGTGGGTCCACTCGATCGTGCCAGCCGCTAGCCCGACGAAGTTCGCCACGGTCTTCGGGGCGTGATTCCCGAACAAGTTCAGCTTGATGACGCCGAGATTCGTGACGACAGTTGCTACCGCAGTGTGCTTTGACATGGCTCCAATTCTTGCACGCCTCAATCAACTCGAAGCCGCGCAGCATCCAGCCAGCTCCCAGACATCGGGATACCCCTTCGCGAGCCGGCGTGACAGTATTGAAGCTCGACCAACACACACCGGAGGTTCCATCATGGCCCTATCGCGCAAACGTCGCAAAGAGCTTCTCCGCCTCAGAAGTCATGCAGAAGCACTGTGGGGGGACCAGAAGGACTTGCTCGATCACGCCTCGAAGGTAGTTCGAGACGCAAGCAGGCAGGCTGCGAACTACGCCCGCGAAGAGGTTTCGCCGCGGGTGCGCGACGCGTACGAGGATCGGGTAAGGCCCGCAATCGGAGCCGGAGTTGCCGGAGCTCGCAACGCGGCAGCAGGCACTCGGGACCGATTTGTCGGTGAGGTCTTGCCTGCCGTATCCTCCGCTCTCGGTACCGCGCTTGCGGCGATTGAGGTCGCTAAGAATCAACACGTTCGGGATGCGATCGCTCGTGCATCGAAGTACGGCACGGACCTCGGCACAAAGGCTGGGCTCATCAAGCCAAAGCCTGCTGGACCCGGTCGCTACATTGTGATCGGAATCGGGTTGGTCGCTTTCGCCGCCGTGGCGTACGCCGCATGGCAGACTCTGCGCGCCGACGACGACCTGTGGATTGAAGAGGAGCCTGACGGGGCCGAGCCGGTCTGAGGAGTGACAGTTGTGGAGCCTAGGGGAATCGAACCCCTGACCTCCTGCTTGCAAAGCAGGCGCTCTACCAATTGAGCTAAGGCCCCATGTTTGTAAAATTCAGAAGCCTCTTGTCGAGACTCCCGTGGGGCTACCAGGACTTGAACCTGGGACCTCTTCGTTATCAGCGAAGCGCTCTAACCACCTGAGCTATAGCCCCCTGAAGCAGATACGAGAGTATCGCACTGCTCGGGAATGACGTAATCGGCTAGTTGTTCGTGAAGCCCACCAGCAGCCCACCGGTAAGGCGAACACTGAAGTTGTAGAGGATGCTTGCGATCGCGCCGAGCGCAGTGCCGATGACGGTGTTCAGCAGCGCGACAATGAAGGAGAAGAGCGCCACTTGCGGCAGGGCGAAGCTTGTCGCGGCACTGAACTCGGGGTTGCCGAGAATGTCCTTGAAGATGCTGTCGAGGTCGCCGAAGATTCCGGTTGAATTCAAAACAATCCAGATGAGCAGGGCTGCCACGACCAGCACAATACCGAGCGATGCGGCGATCAGGAACGAGAGCTTGACTGCCGACCAGAAGTCGATGTACACCAGCTTGAGTCGAACTTGCTTCACTGCGACCTGACGTTGCGACTTGCGTTGCAGTTTTTCCGCGACACTACTCATGTGTTGACTCGTCCTTCCGGGCATCCTCAAGCGTGGCTTCATCGTTGTCGATGGCACCGTCGAGTTCCTGATTATCTAGGTTTCGTTCGCCGTTCTTGGCGATCGCGATGATCTTGTCTTCATCGGCGAATCGGGCAAAGACCACGCCCATCGTGTCACGGCCCTTGGCTGGGACCTCGGCGACAGACGAGCGTACCACTTTGCCGCTGGCAAGGACCACAAGCACCTCGTCTTCGTCGCTGACGATGAGCGCTCCCGCAAGGTCGCCTCGCGCTTCTGCAAGCTTGGCGACCTTGATACCGAGACCGCCGCGGTTCTGCACCCGATATTGGTCCGCGGCCGTGCGCTTGGCGTAGCCGCCCTCGGTCACGACGAAGACGTAGCCGCTGTCGGTGGCGACGCTCGCGCTCAGCAAGCGATCGTCCTTTCGAAAATGCATTCCGATCACACCCGAGGTGGATCGGCCCATTGGGCGCAGAGCGGAGTCCGAGGCTGTGAACCGAATCGACATGCCCTTTCTCGACACCAGCAGCACGTCGTCATCATCGTCAATGAGCATGGCCGACACAACCTCGTCACCGTCACGCAGATTAATGGCGATAATTCCCCCGGTGCGATTCGTGTCGTACTCGGTGAGCGCGGTCTTTTTGACAAGGCCACCGAGGGTTGCGAGAACGAGATACTTCGCCGCCTGGTAATCGCGGATGTCGAGGATTTGAGCGATCTCCTCACCCGGCTGCATCGCGAGCAGGTTGGCGACGTGCTGACCTTTCGTGTCACGGCCGGCCTCTTGGACTTCGTACGCTTTTGCTCGGTACACGCGGCCGGTGTTGGTGAAGAACAACAGCCAGTGATGCGTGGTCGTGACGAAGAAGTGGTTCACCACATCGTCGGCACGCAATTGAGCGCCGCGCACACCGCGACCACCGCGGTGTTGACTTCGGTAGTTGTCGCTCCTCGTTCGTTTGATGTAGCCGCCGCGGGTGACGGTGACGACCATTTCCTCTTCTGGAATGAGGTCTTCGACGCTCATGTCTCCGTCGAAGCCGAACATAATCTCGGTGCGGCGATCATCGCCGAACTTGTCGACGATCTCGGTGAGTTCGGTGCTGATGATTTCTCGTTGCCGCGACGGGGTAGCGAGAATGTCATTGAAGTCGGCAATCTTCGCTTCGATAGCGTCGTGCTCGTCAATAATCTTCTGGCGCTCCAGCGCTGCGAGTCGGCGCAATTGCATGTCGAGAATGGCGTTGGCTTGCAGCTCGTCAATGGACAGCAGTTGCATCAACCCGGTTCGCGCTTCGTCAGCGTTCGGCGAGCGACGGATGAGAGCGATCACCTCGTCAAGGGCCTCAAGCGCCTTGAGGTAGCCCCGAAGAATGTGTGCGCGTTCCTCGGCCCGACGTAGACGGTAGCTCGTGCGTCGAATGATGACGTCGAGCTGATGGTCGATCCAGTGGCCGATGAAACCGTCGAGTGGAAGCGTTCGGGGGACGCCATCGACAATCGCAAGCATGTTTGCACCGAAGTTGTCTTGCAGCGGTGTGTGCTTGTACAGGTTGTTGAGTACGACTTTCGCGACGGCATCGCGTTTGAGCACGATGACAAGTCGTTGACCTGTGCGACCAGAGGTCTCATCGCGGATGTCGGCGATTCCACCAATTCTGCCGTCTTTGACGAGTTCTGCGATCTTGAGTGCGAGGTTGTCAGGATTGACCTGATACGGAAGTTCGGTGACGACAAGGCACGTGCGGCCTTGAAGTTCCTCGACACTGACGACCGCCCGCATTGTGATCGAGCCGCGACCGGTACGGTAGGCGTCTTGGATTCCTCTGACACCAAGAATTTGCGCGCCGGTTGGAAAATCCGGCCCTTTGATGCGTTGCAGCAACGCCTCGAAGAGTTCATCACGCGTGGCATCCGGATTCTGGAGCGACCACAGTGCCCCTGCGGCGACTTCGCGCAGATTATGCGGCGGAATGTTCGTCGCCATGCCAACCGCAATGCCGACCGAGCCGTTGACCAAGAGGTTGGGAAAGCGCGCTGGCAATACAACAGGCTCTTGTGTCTTGCCGTCGTAGTTGTCTTGGAAGTCGACGGTCGCTTCATCGATATCCCGCACCATCTCCATGGCCAACGGCGCCATCTTCGTTTCGGTGTACCGCGGCGCAGCAGCGCCGTCATTGCCGGCTGAGCCGAAGTTGCCTTGCCCAAGCGCAAGTGGATATCTCAGGCTCCACGGCTGCACCAACCGCACGAGTGCGTCGTAGATTGACGTATCGCCGTGAGGGTGGAACTGCCCCATGACCTCACCGACGACGCGCGTGCACTTGTTGAATCCCTTGTCGGGCCGGTAGCCCCCGTCGTACATCGCATAGATGACTCGACGGTGCACGGGCTTGAGCCCGTCACGCACGTCGGGCAGCGCTCGGCCAACGATCACGCTCATCGCGTAGTCAAGGTACGAACGCTGCATCTCCAGTTGGAGATCCACCTGATCGACTTTGTCGTGGCGGGCGTCGACAGTGGCCTTGTCGAAGGTTTGTTCAGGAGTTTCGTTGTCAGCCATCAGTGGCCTTTCGTCTGGGAGGTCTCGACAGGCTCGACCAGTTGGGAACTAAATGTCGAGGAATCGAACGTCTTTGGCATTGCGCTGAATGAAGCTCCGTCGCGACTCGACGTCTTCTCCCATGAGAGTCGAGAAAATCTCGTCTGCTGCTGCCGCGTCATCCAGAGTCACTTGAAGCAGCGTCCTGGTCGCAGGGTCCATCGTGGTTTCCCAGAGTTCGGTGTAGTCCATCTCGCCGAGGCCCTTGTAGCGTTGGATGCCGTTCTCCTTGGGTATCCGTTTTCCGGCGGCTGCCCCGTCTGCGAGCACAGCATCGCGCTCTTGATCGCTGTACACAAACTCGTGCTCTGCGTTCGTCCATTTCAGACGATAGAGCGGCGGTTGCGCGAGGTAGACGTAGCCGTGATCGATGAGCGGGCGCATGTAGCGGAACAGCAACGTCAAGAGCAGCGTCGTGATGTGTTGCCCGTCAACATCGGCATCAGCCATGAGCACGATCTTGTGGTACCTGGTCTTACTCGGGTCGAAGTCTTCGCCGATTCCGGCGCCGAACGCCGTGATCATGGCCTGCACCTCGGTGTTTGCAAGTGCGCGATCGAGCCGCGCCTTCTCAACATTAAGTATCTTGCCGCGCAGTGGCAGGATCGCCTGAAACTCGGGGTTTCGACCTTGCACGGCTGAACCACCAGCGGAATCTCCCTCGACGATGAAAATCTCCGAGAGCGACGGGTCCTTGCTTGAGCAATCGCGGAGCTTTCCCGGCATCCCGCCAGATTCGAGCAGGCCCTTTCTTCGAGTCTGCTCGCGTGCCTTTCGAGCGGCAATGCGAGCCTGAGATGCCTGAATGGCCTTGCGGATGACATCGCGAGCTTGTGTCGGATTGCGATCGAACCAATCCCCCAGTTGCTGACCAGCAACGCGCTGCACGAAGGTCTTTGCCTCGGTATTTCCCAACTTTGTCTTGGTTTGCCCCTCAAACTGTGGCTCGGCGAGCTTCACCGAAATAACGGCGGTCAGGCCCTCGCGCACGTCGTCGCCAGAGAGGTTCTCGTCCTTCTCCTTGATAATGCCCTTCTCACGGGCATAGCGATTGACGAGGGTCGTGAGCGCCGCGCGGAACCCCTCTTCGTGAGTTCCGCCCTCGTGCGTATTGATGGTGTTCGCGTAGGTGTGCACGCTCTCGGTGTACCCGTTCGTCCATTGCATCGCGACCTCGAGGGAGATCTTGCGATCGGCGTCCTCCGACTCGAAGGCAATAATTTCGGGATGGATCAGTTCGTTCTTCTTTGCCTTGTTGAGGTACTCGACGTAATCCACGAGGCCGCGCTCATAGAGATAGCTGTCGTTGTTGCCGTCGCCCCGCTCATCAGCAATGTTTATTCGGAGTCCCTTATTCAAGAACGCCATCTGCTGGAAGCGGGCCCGGAGCGTCTCGTAGTCGAACTCAACCGTCTCAAAGGTCTCTTCGCTTGGCCAGAACGTTACTGTGGTCCCGGTTTGATCAGACGACTCACCCCGGTTGAGCGGCGCATCCGGTACGCCGTTCGTGAAACTCATGCGCCAGACATGGCCCTGACGGCGAACCTCGATGTCGAGTTCTCGAGAAAGAGCGTTCACGACCGAGATGCCGACCCCGTGTAGCCCACCGGAGACTGAATATCCGCCGCCGCCGAATTTTCCCCCAGCGTGAAGGATTGTCATGACGACCTCGACCGTCGACTTCTGTTCCTGTTGGTTCAGGTCAACTGGGATGCCGCGGCCATTGTCAACAACACGCACGGATCCATCACGCCGAATGCTGATGTCGATCGTGTCGCAATAGCCGGCGAGAGCTTCATCGACCGAGTTGTCGACGACCTCGTAGACGAGATGGTGCAGACCTCGCGGACCGGTGGACCCGATGTACATGCCTGGTCGCTTGCGGACCGCCTCGAGGCCCTCAAGAATCTGGATCTGGTCTGCGCCGTAACTGTCCGCAGCGACATGCCCGTTCGAGATCGTGGATGATTCGGGAAGATCTTCAGCGGGCGTGGATGTCATGTGAAATTGGGCTCCTGCCGATTGGTGGTGCTGGCCATTCGTCGCGGGTGCTCTCCAAGAGAGGGGCGACCGACGGCTCCTTTCAGCCTACCAAAGTGGCCTGTCAGTCGGTTGAAGAAGCCCTCGGTGTGGACAAGTCGCGCCGGTGGTGGACTAGCCGTAGGTGTCTCGAGGGCCGCGGCCCGGCACAGACCTGGTGCCTCGCTTCCAGCTCGGCGCGTTCGGCCCCTCGAATTTCAGTCCGGTGATCCCCGCCTCTGGGAAGCGCAGCGCAATAGTTGTCGAGATCTCGGCGCGCATCAATCGCAACTGCGTCGCCCACGCAGTTGAGTCGCAGCGAACTGTCAGAAGACCGTCGTCAATCCCGGTTGGCTCTGAGTGTTCGGCAGTGTCACCCCCAACTATGTCAGCCCAAGCAAGCAGCAAGTCCGAACGTGCAAGTGGGGACGTCCAACCCAGCCCTGTTGTAAGCGCATCGACTGCATCGCCCAGCCCGACCGGGTCGCGGCCTCCGGAGAACGGCGTGCTTCCGCGAGTCGACTCCCGCTTCTTACGCTGTCGTCCAGCCGCGCCCCGTTGTGATGGGTCGCCAAACAGACGACGAAACCGGAGGTAGACCGCGCTGTGTTCTTCCAGCGAACCGTTCTGGTCATTCATCCTGTCCGACGATCCTTCCGTTGCGGATGTGGATTCTGCGCTCCCGGAGACTCTCTGGAACATCGGCAAGCACCGCCGCGGTTATGAGGACCTGCTCGAATCCTGCTATAGCCATTGAGAGCCGTCCCCGCCGGCTGCTGTCAAGTTCGGCAAACACGTCATCCAGAATCAGTACCGGATCGCCGAGCGACGAATTCATACGGAGCAGCTCGGCAGAAGCCAGTTTGAGCGCAAGGGCAAGCGACCAGGATTCGCCGTGGCTCGCGTAGCCGCGCGCAGGCAATCGGTTCAGTGTGACGATGAGATCGTCACGATGCGGCCCAACCAGAGTCACGCCACGCTCAAGCTCTGCCCGCCGATTCGTCGCAAGCGCGGAGGAGAATTCCTGTACGACTCTGCCGTGGTCTACAGAATCCTGCGCGAAGAACGCGCCACGGTCGTGCGTTGAATCCCGTGTCTCGTGAATGCTGAGTGCTGCAGATAGGTTCACCTCATGCTGTGCCCCCGCCACCGACCCATAAGACTGCGCAACAAACGGCGCCAGTTCCTGTGTGAGAAGGGCCCGAGCGGTGATGATTTGCGCGCCAAACTCGATGAGCCGAGCATCCCAAATATCAAGTGTTCCCAGTTGGTTCGTTGATTGTCGAGCTACCCGTAGCGTCTTGAGCAGACTATTTCGCTGTCGCAGTACGCGTTCGTAGTCGGCCAGCACGGCGAGCATCCGTGGATTTCTTTGGCCCAACAGCTGATCAAGAAATGTGCGCCGCCCGGCTGGCTCACCGCGCACCAAAACGAGATCTTCTGGCGCGAACAGTACGCTAGCGAAGTGCCGTGGGAGGTCTCGAATCTTGATTGGAGACCGATTGATCTGCGCGCGGTTTGAACCCTCCCTATTGATCTGCACTTCGGCCAGTACAGTCCGCTCGCCATTGGTTAACTGTGCTCGAATGATGGCGGACGCTTCGTCGTGCCGGATGAGCGGCTGGTCACTGGATCCCCGGTGTGAACCGAGAGTGCTGAGAAAATTTAGTGCTTCGACGAGGTTCGTCTTGCCCTGGCCGTTACCACCAAGGAACAGGCTTACCCCTGGCTGGAGCTCGAGTTCCAGCTCCTCGTAGTTTCTGAAGTTCGTCAGGTTTAGGCGATGCGCGATCACGGCGTTGCTTGATTCCGGTTGAGCATCAAAGAACTCCGGACTCGAGGCGTTAGCGCAACAACAGGTTGGGTTGAAGGAGGTACTTGTAGTTGTCTGTGCCCGGCTGGTCTTTTGAGGCCTGGCTCGTGATGAGGACAGGGCCAGGCTTATTCGGATTGTCCGTCTTGGTAAATGAAATTCTCACGAACTCAGAGTGCACCGCGGTCAGGCCGTCGAGAAGAAACTGGGGTTTGAGCGACACAATCGTGTCAGCTCCCGTGAGGAACGCGTCGATTGATTCAGACGCTTGCGCTTGTTCCGAGCCGATTGCTTCAAGCAGTAGCCCATCAATCGAGAAACTGAATCGAAGTGCGGCCTCTCGCTCGAGCACCAGGGAAACCCGTCGAACAGATTCAATGAGTTCGGCCGTCGATACGACCGCGAAGTTGTCGACAGTCTCAGGGAACAATCTGCGCACTGGAGGGAAATTACCCTTGATGAGTAGAGATGTGACGGTCTTGTTGTCCGCTTGAAAGGCGATGAGTTCGCGTTCGTCGGAATTTGTGATGGCCACGGAGATGCTGCCACTGTGTCCAAACGTCTTGCCGACTTCAATGAGGGTTCTCGCTGGGACCAATGCAGTGGCAGCACTGACGCCGGAGTTCCCGGCATCCCATGCGATCTCTCGAACCGCCACTCGATATCGATCGGTGGCAACGAGCGAGAGACTATTTTCGGATACCTCCAGTTGCACACCGGTGATCACGGGTGTGACATCATCCCGTGAAGATGCAACGGCCACCTGTGCGATAGCGCTCGCGAAATCTTCCGCAAGGAGGACCCCAGCGGTGGTCGAGATAACAGGCAGCGTCGGATACTCATCGACTGGCATGCTGAGGAGGGTGAAATTGGCAGTGCCGGCCCTAACGGTGATTCGAGAATCAGTTGTAGCGAAGGTCACCGGAGCGGCCGGAAGGCGGCTGGCAATGTCGGCCAGTAACCGCCCAGACACGAGAATTCGACCTGGTTCTTCCACATCGGCAGCGATGTGCGTTCGTGCGGAGACTTCATAGTCGAAGGACGACAGTGTGAGTCCGTCTGGTGTTGCTTCAATTAGGACGCCACTCAGAATTGGGAGTGTTGTTCGCTGCGGCAACAGTTTGACCACGAAGGAAACCGCCTCACTGAAGACGTCTCGGTTGACTTGGAACTTCACAGGTTCACCCCTTAGGTGCGCTCAGGTCTGGCCGCTTAATACTGGCACAGGCTGTCTCCGGCACGACCCAAAGGTTTTCTTCATCATCAATCACTCTTTTAATAGCTAATACTCATAACCCCTGTGGAATATGTGCAGAACCCCCAGTCAGCGCATATCGGCTGGGAACTACACACGTGTGAGATGTGGAGTACGAGCGCGGCAGACGTCTGCACAGCCCGGAGCCCGCAGTAACCACAACCGGCTTTCCACAGGAGGACTTACCCGATCAACAGCCAGCCCGGCGCGTCGCCGAAGTTATCCACAAGTTATACACACGGTGTGGAAAGTAAACAGGCACGTTGGGTGCTTCACGACTTTGAGAAGCGGTGGTTCTGTTTGATCCTGCTCGTGAGCTCGGTGACCTGGTTATAGATAGAACGGCGCTCTTTCATCAGCTCAGTGATCTTCTTGTTCGCGTACATGACCGTTGTGTGGTCTCTGTTCCCGAACAGCTGTCCAATCTTGGGCAATGACAGATTTGTCATCTCTCGACAGAGGTACATTGCGATCTGCCGCGCTGTTGCCACGGCTTGAGATCGTGAGGAACCGTATAGGTCATCAACGGTGAGCTTGAAGTAATCAGCCGTGTGATTAATGATGTCGACGGGGGCAATGACGTTGTCTTCGTCGAGAGTGATGAGGTCCTTTAACACTGTCTGAACTAACGCGAGATCAACCTTGGTCTTATTGAGGCTCGCGAAGGCGGTGACGCGGATGAGCGTGCCCTCGAGTTCTCGAATGTTGGAGGAGACCTTCGATGCCATGTACTCGAGAATCTCATTCTCAACCTGCAGCTTCTCGCTCTGCGCCTTCTTGCGGAGGATCGCGATTCTGGTTTCGAGGTCGGGAGCCTGAACGTCGGTAATGAGACCCCATTCGAAACGGGATCGCATTCGGTCCTCGAAGCCGGTGAGATGTTTCGGCGGAAGATCGCTGGTAATCACAAGTTGTTTGTTGTGATCGTGGAGTGTATTGAAGGTGTGGAAGAACGCTTCTTGGGTCGAATCCTTTCCCTGTAAAAACTGGATGTCATCGATGAGCAGGATGTCTATCTCGCGGTAGCGCGATTGAAACACCGAGGCACGGTTGTTGGCGATCGAATTGATGAAGTCGTTCGTGAACTCCTCGCTGCTGACATAGCGCACGCGGATGCCAGGGTAAAGACTCTCGGCATAGTGTCCGATCGCATGCAGGAGGTGGGTCTTCCCCAGGCCGGACTCGCCGTAAATGAACAAGGGGTTGTAGGCCTTCGCGGGCGCTTCGGCGACGGCGACGGCGGCCGCGTGAGCGAATCGATTCGACCCGCCGATCACGAAGTTATCGAAGCTGTACTTCGGGTTCAGTCTCGAGTCCGACCGGCGTGACCCAGTGTCGGTCGAGACGGAACTGACAACTTGAGGCTCAATGTATGAAGGCTCGGGCAGGTCGTGCGAGCTCTCGAGCGACGCGTGGTGAATGTTTGGATTCACGACAATTGCAAAGTTCGTTACCTGTTGATCCTCGCTGACCTCGGACAGAACACTCAGGGCAGAGATTGCGTTGAGGAGCGGCATCCGAATTCTCTGTTCCAGCATGCCCCTTGTCAGTTCGTTGGGAACCTCAAGGTAGAGGGTGCCGGCCATGATTCCTTTGGGCTCTACAAGGCTAATGAAGCCGTGTAGTTGGGGAGTAATTCGCTCGTCGGCGCTCAACGTGGTGAGCACGGACTGCCAGATGGCGTGCGTGCTGTCAGGGATCTCCGACATTGTGGACATAATCTTGCTTGCTTTCCCGGTCTGAGTGGCTGGCATTCACCTTAGTTCTCCACGGGGCGGCCACACCAACCCCAATCTGTGAACTGTGAGTAACCCCGTCCAACTGCGGAAAGTTTGACCAGAGGCGGATAAGGCCGTATTTTTAACCAGTTGACCTCAGCCAATCGGCTGCCTGCTTCTTTCCGGCCCTCAGAGCTGGGCTTTGGAGATATCGCTATGAGCAAGAGAACCTTCCAACCGAACAATCGCCGTCGCGCAAAAGTGCACGGGTTCCGGCTTCGCATGCGCACTCGCGCGGGTCGTGCGATTCTTGCGGCGCGGCGCCGCAAGGGCCGCACCGAGCTCTCGGCCTAACACGACGGTGCTCGCCCGGGCAAACAGGATTACGGAGCAGCGAGACTTTCGCCGAGTCGTTCGCTCGGGCCGTCGGATCGTGGGCCAAACGCTCGTAGTGCAGTGTCACCGCGGGCAACCCGGCGGTCCGGTGCGCTTCGGCTTTGTTGTATCGAAGTCGGTGGGTACAGCGGTCGTTCGAAATCGAGTAAAGCGCCGCGTGCGTGCGATAGCTCGGCTCGAGTCGACCAGTGGCCTCAGTGGACTGGATGTCGTCGTGAGGGCCTTGCCAGCGGCAGCGGATGCTTCGTGGAGTAGCCTTCATTTCGAGTTCCGTGCTGCACTGGCGCGTCAGATGGAGGCGAGTTGAGAAGCGTGATCTCGTTCCTGCTGCTCTTGCCAAGGAACATCTGTGTCCTGATCCTCGGGCTCTACCGTGCGGTCATTTCACCCCTGTACGGGGACGTATGTCGCTACTACCCTTCCTGCTCGCACTACACGCTTCAGGCGATACAAGCGCATGGTGTTGTTCGCGGTGTCTGGTTGGGCAGCAGGCGCTTGGTTCGATGCCACCCGTGGGCCGAGGGCGGGATCGATGACATCCCGACCCGGGCTCACAACACGAACTCCGTAACGAAGTTCGGACTCGTCGTCAGCAGTCAAGGAAAGGGCTGAACACACAATGGATTTCTTCAGCACTATCCTCTGGCCGATCAAATGGGCGATCGAGGCAATCCTCGTGGCCTTCCATGCTGGTCTGACCGCGATCGGTCTCGACAAAGACGACGGTGGGACCTGGGTGCTCGCGATCGTCGGCCTCGTCCTAGTCGTACGGGCGGCCCTGATTCCCGTCTTCGTTCGACAGATCAAGAGTCAGCGGCGCATGCTCGAGGTTGCACCACAGATCAAGAAGATCCAGGACAAGTACAAGGGCAAGAAAGACCAGTTCTCCCGTGAGGCCATGTCGCGCGAGACGATGGCACTCTACAAGAACACGGGCACAAATCCGCTTAGCTCCTGTCTTCCACTGCTACTACAGATGCCGATCTTCTTCGGCCTGTTCTCGGTGCTGAACGACGCGCAGAACCCAAACATTGATGCCGGCGTCGGCCTGCTCAACAGCGACTTACATCGTTCCTTCGGCGACGCTGAGTTCTTCGGTGCCCCGTTGCGGATGTCGATGAGCTCGGCTGACGGGAACGTTACTGTCATCATCATGGCGATCGTCATGATCATCTTGATGACCGCCTCGCAATTCATCACCCAGCTGCAGATCATGTCTCGCAACCAGTCGGCCGAGATGAAGGCCAGCCCGATGTATCGTCAGCAGCGCATCTTGCTGTACGTCCTCCCGCTGGTTTTTCTCTTCTCAGGGTTCACATTCCCGCTCGGCGTCATGTTCTATTGGTTGGTTTCCAACTTCTGGACGATGGTGCAACAGTTCATCGTCATCCGAAACATGCCGACTCCCGGCAGTGAAGCGGCGCTCGCTCGCGAAGTCCGCATTGCAAAACAGCGACAGCGGCGAGGCATTGTTGACGAGAGCGAAGATGCGACTGGAACCGTTATAGAGGAGCCGGTCAAGCCGCAGCGACAACAGCCGGTCAACAAGAATCGTGCGAAGAAGAGGAACAACGGTAAAGGAAAGTGAACCCTACATCGGACACCATCGGGGCGATCACGGGTCCCGAGGACCTCAGTGCCGCGCCAGCAGGAATCCACGAGGACGAAGGTGAGATCGCCGCCGACTACATCGAGGAACTGCTCGACATAGCGGATCTGGACGGCGACATCGAGATCGACACGAGGGGCGGTCGATCCTACCTTTCGGTGACGTCAAGCGAGCATGCGAACCTACGAGTGCTTGCTCGTCCGGAAACCGTTGGGGCACTTCAGGAATTGAGCCGCATAGCTGTCCAAACAAAGACCGGTGAGTACTCTCGGTTAATTCTCGACATCGGCGGCTCCAGGGAAGCCCGCGCAGGAGAGTTGGCGGTCCTCGTCAAGAAAGCGATTGAGCGACTCGAGGAGGGCGCGGATTCCGCCGCCCTTCCTCCAATGTCATCGTACGAGCGAAAGCTTGTTCATGACCTCGTTTCTGAGCGCGCATTCCATTCCGAGTCTGAGGGCGAAGGTCGAGATCGCCACACGGTCATCCGCCGCGCTTAGCCGCATGCTGGCAAATTGTTTCACGTGAAACATGAGTAGCGAGTCGACGGCGCCAGGCCTCGAGGATGAGCCGGGAGCTGCCGCCAAACTATTCGGTGATCGGCTCGAGTTGGCTCGGCAGTACACGGCTGACTTGGCTCGCCTCGGGGAGGCGCTCGGGTTGATCGGTCCACTTGAGCTGCCCCGATTGTGGACCCGCCACATCCTCAATTGCGCCCTCGTGGCGCCGCTCTTGAAGCCGGGCTCGGTCGGGGATGTCGGAAGCGGCGCTGGTCTTCCCGGGCTCGTGCTCGCAATTGCTCGGCCAGACTCCCAACTGGTGCTGATCGAGCCCATGGAGCGACGCGTTGATTGGCTCAAGGCGGAGACCGACAGGCTTGGCCTTGACAACGTTCTGGTGGTGCGATCGCGAGCAGAAGACGCCCGATTGCCAGTTCCACTGGATCAAGTAACGGCGAGGGCGGTGACGGCATTGCGAACATTGATTCCGGCAACGGCCGGCCTTGTTCGACCGGGTGGCGAGCTCCTGTTCATGAAGGGAGCACGGGTGGACGACGAGATTGCAGCGGCCAGCGCCGCTATCCGAAAGGCGCGACTTCGCGACATTGAGGTTCTCACGCTCGGCCTCGGGGTATCTCCCGAAGTGACCCGAGTGTTTCGGGCTACAGTGGGTTGACCACGCGACCGACACCCATTCACCGTCACACTGGACTAGAAAGTTTCACGTGAAACATCCGCAGGGAGAACTCGCTGATCCGAGTGCAGCATTTGACGATTCGACGCCGCTTGCGCGCGAACTGGCCGAGATAACTCGGCGCCGTCAGGCCCTTGCAGCGCAGGAGCTTCCGCTCCCTTCCGTTCCGCGGGTGTTGACCGTCGCAAACCAGAAGGGCGGTGTCGGTAAAACGACGTCGACCGTCAACCTTGCCGCTGCCCTAGCGCGAGCCGGCGCGCGCGTGCTCGTCATCGATCTGGATCCGCAGGGCAACGCGTCGACCGCGCTCGGTGTTGAGCACCATTCCGACACACCAAGCGTGTACGACGTCATCATCAACGACGAGCCAATGGCCACTGTCGTGCAGCCGAGCCCCGAGTTTCCCACCCTCTTCTGCGCGCCGGCAACTATCCATCTTGCGGGAGCGGAGATCGAGCTGGTTTCCCTCGTTGCCCGTGAACAGCGACTGCGCACCGCTCTTGAGGTGTTCCTGCGCGAAGCGGCTGAGCCCTTTCATTACGTCTTTATCGACTGTCCGCCATCACTGGGGCTTCTTACCATCAACGCGTTCGTTGCAGCCCAAGAGGTGCTCATTCCAATCCAGTGCGAGTACTACGCTCTCGAAGGACTCAGTCAGCTGCTCCGCAATATCGAACTCATCGAGAAGCATCTCAACCCGAGACTTTCGGTGTCGACGATCCTGCTCACGATGCACGACTCGCGAACGAATCTGGCCAATCAGGTCGTCGAAGATGTTCGAACCCATTTTCCAGACAAGGTCCTGGCGACGGTGATCCCTCGCTCAGTGCGAATCTCCGAGGCACCAAGTTACGGACAGAGCGTCATCACCTACGATGGCAGTTCGCCTGGATCGCTCTCCTACCTTGAAGCGGCGGCAGAGATCGCAAGACGAGGAGCGCCGTCCTAGTGGCAACACCGAAGCGAACTGGACTTGGTCGAGGCATCGGTGCGCTCATCCCAGGAACAGACGATGATTCGTCCCGCCCCGTCGACGTGTTCTTCACCGCAAGCGCTGGGAATCGCCAGGGTCTCGTCGCAGTACCAGGTGCACGTCTCGCGAGCCTCGATCCTGAAGACATCGCTCCCAACGCCCAGCAACCGCGAAAAGCGTTTCGCAGCGAAGAGCTCGAGGAACTCGTTGTGTCGATTCGCGAGATCGGGGTGTTGCAGCCCATCGTCGTTCGACCAATCCCGGGCGCGATCGTCTCGCCGCACTATGAACTCATCATGGGCGAGCGGCGGCTCCGTGCGACGATACAGCTCGGCCTGAGTTCGATACCCGCGGTCATCAAGAACACTGCAGACGAGGACATGCTTCGTGATGCCTTGCTCGAGAACCTGCACCGAGCCGATCTCAATGCCCTTGAGGAGGCCTCGGCATATCAACAGTTGCTTGCCGACTTCGGAATCACCCAGGACGAACTCGCGAATCGCATCGGTCGTTCCCGACCACAGATCACCAACACGCTCAGGCTCTTGAAGTTGCCTTCTGCTGTGCAGCAGCGCGTCGCGGCTGGTGTGCTCACTGCTGGCCACGCGCGCGCGATTCTGTCAGTCGGCGACGCGGCAGCAATGGAACGGCTTGCCGACAAGATCGTGAACGAGGACCTCTCGGTTCGAGCTGCAGAGGCCGCTGCCGGCCAAGGTCTCAGCAAGGCATCGAAGTCGAGGCCGGTCGCTGGAAAGCGCCAGGGGCAGCTTGACGAGGTAGCCGAGCGACTTGGGGATCGCCTGAACACTCGAGTGAAGGTGACCCTCGGTGCAAGCAAGGGCCAGATTGTGATCGACTTCGCAACCGTTGCCGACCTCAACCGAATCCTCGGTGAGCTCGGTCAACAGGGCTTCACAAGGTAGCGAACACGCACCAGCATGAAGATTTCACTCGCGGATCCGGCTGATGCGCGAGTGAGGGTGATTCTGGAGCACCACCTCTCCGAGATGCTTGCAACCTCGCCACCCGAGAGCGTGCATGCGCTCAGCGTCGGTGAGTTGCGGCATCCCGATATCAGCTTCTACGTCGGTGAAGACGGCGGCGACGTGCTCGTGTGCGGCGCGCTCAAGCGGTTAGGGACCGATGAGGCAGAGCTCAAGTCGATGCGCACGATCGAGCGGGCGCGCGGACGCGGCCTCGCTTCCATGATGCTCGAGCACCTGCTCGGAGTCGCACGCTCGTGCGGCTATCGCGCGGTCAGGCTGGAGACCGGGGCGGAGGATCATTTCGGGCCAGCACGACGACTGTATGCCAAACACGGTTTCGTTGAAGGCGAGCCATTTGCCGACTACCTGCTCGACCCGAACAGCGTGTACATGCACTTGAAGTTGCGCGGCTGATCGCGGCGGCTTAGCCGCGAGATTCGGCGACTGCGGCATCCGCGAGTGCCGAGTAAACCCAGCCGAGATCGTGGCCGGCAGCCTCGAGTGCCTGCGGGAGGAGAGAGGTCTCAGTGAGCCCTGGCAGCACATTGGCTTCGAGGAACCACGGTGTTCCAGCGCCATCGATGATGAGGTCAACCCGCGAAAGATGGCGAAGGCCGAGCGCAGCGTGGGCGTCGAGGGCGGCGCGCTCGGCACGAGCCGCGATCTCCGGCTCGATTCTGGCTGGCACAAAGAAGCGGGTCTCGCCGGCATTGTAGCGAGCCTCGAAGCTGTACAC
>CAZCOC010000002.1:9869-24977 GCA_964500075.1 uncultured Salinibacterium sp. | reverse complement strand
CCGTCGCACGGCCCGATCCGCGGATGCGTCTTCGCAGTGCACGGCGGCGGACTCATCGTCGGGGACCGCTACTCGGGCATCGAGTTCACCTTCGACTGGATTGAGCACCTTGGGTTGGCGGTTGTCACGCCCGAGTATCGGCTCGCTCCCGAGCATCCGTATCCCGCCGCGCTGAATGATTGTGAGCACGCGCTCGCGTGGACACGGCATTACCTTGCCACTTCGGGGTATGGGGCTGTTCCGCTCGTGTTGTCAGGCGTGAGTGCTGGCGGAACCCTCGCCGCGGCACTCGCGCTGACGCTTCGCGATCGTGGCGACACCTCCATCTCAGGGCTCATGCTGCAAGCGCCGATGCTCGATCACCGGAACGTGTCGATCTCGGCTCGAGCGTTCTCTGGGACTGGACAATGGGACCGCGAGAGCAATACGACCGGGTGGGATGCCTACCTTGCCGGCACGGGCACGGGCACGGGCACGGGTACGGGCGCGGACGAGATAACCGCATACATGTCGCCAGCTCTCGCGGCCGACTTGACGGGGATGCCGCCGACCTTTATCGATGTTGGTTCGGCCGAGGTCTTCCGCGACGAGGACGTCGCGTTCGCCTCGGCCCTGTGGGCTGCCGGGGTCGATGCGCAACTGGCGGTCTGGCCCGGTGGCGTGCACAGCTTCGATCGGTTCGCTCCGAACACGGCGCTTGCGAAGGCCGCGCGCACAGTGCGAAACGAGTGGCTCGGCCGACTCGTTGGCCGAGTGGTGTCATGAGAATTGCGGTCACCGGTGGAAACGGCAAGCTTGGCAGGGTCGCCGTGGAGCACCTTCGTGCATCTGGTCACGAGGTCGTTGTGCTCGACAAGGCCGGGCCAGACCGTTGGGCGTTCACGCAGATCGAGATTACGGACTACGGCCAGGTCATCGACGCGCTCGCTGGCGTCAACGATCGACACGATGGCGTTGACGCGGTCGTTCATCTGGCCGCAATCCCTGCGCCCGGTGTGTTGACGGATGCCGCCACCTTCCACAACAACGTCGTTGGCGCGTTCAATGTGTTTCAAGCCGCGCGCCGACTCGGCATCCGTCGGGTGGTGTTCGCATCAAGTGAGACCGTGCTTGGGCTCCCCTTCGACACCCCGCCACCATATGTTCCCCTCGATGAGCAGTACGACACGCGACCAGAGAGCATCTACTCGCTCGGCAAGCACCTCGAGGAGGAACTTGCGCGCAAGTACGCACGCTGGGATCCAGAGCTGAGCATCACGGGGTTACGGTTCTCCAACGTCATGGTCCCGGCTGATTACGCCGAGTTCCCGTCGTTCGATGCGGATGCTCGGCTACGCAAGTGGAACCTGTGGGGCTACATCGACGCTCGCGACGGTGCAGAGGCCATCCGGCTCGCCCTCGAAGCGGAGCATCCTGGATACGACGTGTTCAACATCTTCGCGGCTGACACTGTGATGACCAGACCGAACGCCGAACTCATGGGAGAGCTGTTTCCCGGTGTCGAGATCCGCGGCGAGCTCGGGGTGAACGACTCGCTCACATCAACGGCGAAGGCCCGCCGCATCCTCGGCTGGGAGGCACAGCACTCCTGGCGCGACGCTCGCTGACGACGCTCGCTAACGCGGCAGATATCGCTTCGGCGAGAAGGCAGCAGCGACGAGCGACCTGAGGGCCTCGAGTGATCCACTCGCGAACCCCAAGGTTCGAGCCTGCACGAGCACGTTGCCGATGGCCGTGGCCTCGACGGGACCCGCGAGCACCGGCATCCCCGACCGGTCGGCGGTCAGTTGACATAGCAGTTCGTTCTGGGAACCGCCGCCGACAATGTGGATGACCGACACAGGCTTGCCTGACAGCTCGGAGGCCTTCCGTACGGCGTCCGCGAAAGCGACTGCAAGGCTTTCGATGATGCTTCGAACGAACTGCACGGGCGCCTGTGGCGCAGCTAATCCGTGTGTTGTACACCACTCGGCGATGCGCGCGGGCATGTCGCCTGGCGCTTGGAACGACGGGTCGTCGGCGTCGAAGACACTCACCGGTGTCGTCAGCGCGGATGCCGCGGCGATCAGGTTTGGCAGGCTGATCTCTTCGCCGGCCTCCTCCCACTCCCGCACGGACTCGCTCAGTAGCCAGAGGCCCATCACGTTGTGCAGGTAGCGCACGCGACCGTCAACGCCGCCCTCGTTCGTAAAGTTCGCAAGCCGACTCGCCTCTGTGAGCACCGGTCGCTCGAGCTCGACCCCGACGAGCCCCCACGTTCCGCAGGAGATATAGGCAAAGTCTTCGGATGTCGCTGGCACAGCAACCACGGCCGATGCGGTGTCGTGCGACCCGACCGCGGTCACGGTGATGTTGCCTCCGAGTTGCGCGGCGACCTCCGGCAGCAGTGCACCCAGTGAAGTGCCGGGGTCGACCAACTCCGGAAAGAGGTGCCGGGCGAACCCGAGTCTCGAGATGAGCGCGTCATCCCATTCGCCCGATATCACGCTGAGGAGGCCGGTCGTTGATGCGTTGGTGCGCTCGGTGACTTGCCTGCCCGTGAGCCAGTACGCGAGCAGGTCCGGCACGAGCAGGAAGGAGTCCGCCGCCGAGAGATCCTTCTCTGCCGCGAACTGGTACAGCGTGTTGAACGTCAGGAATTGCAGGCCGTTCGCGTCGTACAGTTCCTTCGGGCTGACCACGGCATGCACTGCTTCAATACCCACTGCCGTGCGCTCGTCACGATAGTGGAATGGGAGATTGAGCATCCGCCCATTTTTGAGCAGTGCATAGTCGACTGCCCACGAGTCGATACCGACGCTCGAAACGGCTGGTTCCTCGCGAATGGCAGCGGCGAGCCCAGCAACCGCGTGCGAGTACAGGGCGTCGATGTCCCAGTGGAGCCCGTCATGACCACGCACGGGACCGTTCGGGAAGCGCGCGACCGGGCGCACGCTCAATTCGTTGTGGCCGACATGGCCGAGCATCACCCGACCACTTGTGGCGCCGAGGTCGATGGCTGCAACAGCGTTCGTCATCGCAAGAACGCCGCCGCGACGCCCGCGTCGACCGGGATGTGCAAGCCGGTGGTGTGGGAGAGGTCGGGTCCGGTAAGCACTGAGACAGCGTTGGCGACGTGCTCCGGGAGGACTTCACGCTTCAGAATGGTGCGTTGCGCGTAGAACTTGCCGAGGTCCTCTTCTGCGACTCCGTAGGTTTTCGCGCGGTTGGCGCCCCAGCCCGCGGCGAAGATGCCCGAGCCGCGTACCACTCCGTCTGGGTTGATCCCGTTGACTTTCACGCTGTGCTCGCCAAGTTCGACCGCGAGCAGTCGTACTTGGTGAGCCTGATCGGCCTTGGTCGCCGAGTATGCGATGTTGTTTGGGCCGGCGAACACCGAGTTCTTCGAAGAGATGTAGATGAGGTCACCGCCCATGCCTTGCTCGATGAGCACCGGCGCGGTGGCTTTCGAGACGAGGAACGAACCCTTAGCCATGATGTCGTGCTGGAAGTCCCAGTCCTGCTCGGTGGTTTCCAGCAGCGGTTTCGAGAGCGAGACGCCTGCATTGTTCACCACGATGTCGATACCGCCGAAGGCGAGCAGCGCATCCTGCACCATCGTCTCGATCGCGCCCGCGTCTGTCACGTTGACCTGCAAGCCGATTGCGACATCCGTGCCGCCGATTTCGGCTGCTGCGGCTTGCGCCTTCCCAAGGTCAAGGTCAGCGATGACGACGCAAGCGCCGTCAGCAGCTAGACGTGTCGCGATGGCCTTGCCGATGCCGGATGCCGCGCCGGTGACCAACGCAATGCGGGTCGCATGTGACTTCGGTTTCGGTAATCGGGATAGCTTGGCCTCCTCGAGAGCCCAGTACTCGATGCGGAATTTCTCGGCGTCGCTGATTGGGGCGTAGCTCGAGATCGCTTCCGCGCCGCGCATGACATTGATGGCGTTGACGTAGAACTCGCCGGCCACGCGGGCCGTCTGCTTGTTCGCGCCGTAGCTGAACATGCCAACACCCGGCACGAGCACGATGAGCGGGTCTGCACCCCTGATCGCTGGCGAACCAGCAACAGCGTGCTTCGTGTAGTACGCGGTGTACTCGGCACGGTAAGTCTGGTGCAGCTCTTTCAGACGCGCGATCGAGGCTTCGATGGATGCCCGGGCCGGCAGGTCGAGCAGGAGTGGCTTGACCTTGGTGCGCAAGAAATGATCCGGGCAGCTGGTGCCAAGGGCGGCGAGCTTCGGGGCATTCGCTGATGTGAGGAATTCAAGCACGACATCCGAGTCAGTGAAGTGGCCGACCATCGGGCGGTCGTACGAAGCGATGCCGCGAATAGTTGCGGCCAGAGCGCCGGCCTTTGCGCGACGTTCGGCGCGAGGCAGTGCTGCATTCTTTGCGACGGCGCGTCCGAACGGTGCTTTCTTGCCCTTGCTTTCGATGTACTCCTCGGCGGTCTTGATAATCCAAAGACTGTTACGCTCGGCCTCTTTGCTGGTCGCTCCCCATGCGGTGATGCCGTGACCGCCGAGAATACAGCCGATCGCTGCCCGGTTTGCTTGCTTGATGGCGGCAATATCGAGCCCGAGCTGGAACCCTGGGCGGCGCCAGTCGACCCACACGACCTTGTCGCCGAACGTCTTCTTGGTGAGCTCCTCGCCATCCTTCGAAGTCGCGAAGGCGATGCCGGAGTCGGGGTGCAGGTGGTCGACGTGCGCGGCGTCCACGAGTCCATGCATGGCGGTGTCGATGGAGGGGGCCGCTCCGCCTGTGCCGTGGAGGGTGTAGTCGAGGGCTGCAACCATTTCGTCTTCGCGATCGACCCCGGGATAGACGTTCACAAGAGCGCGCATCCGATCAAGACGCAAAACAGCCAAGCCTGGTTCTGTGAGGGTTCCAAGGTCACCGCCGGATCCCTTGACCCACATCAGCTCCACGGGCTCGCCGGTGACAGGGTCAATCTCGGTGCCCTTGGCAGATGTGTTACCGCCGGCGTAGTTGGTGACCCGGGGGTCGGCGCCGAGGCGGTTCGAACGGGCGATGAGTTCTGCGGAGGTGCTGACCATGAAAGCCTCTTGTTAGAAAGTGATAGATTTGCAAACGATAACAGCATCATCGGATCTCGACAAGTGATCGGTACGCCTCGAGGCGCAGGTCGGTTGGATCGAGGTCAGTTACCAGCACATCGATGGCTGACCAGTCGAGCGCGTGCGCGAGTGCTCGCTGGCTCAGCTTGGACGAATCTGCAAGCACGACCGTCAGTCGGGCACTTGCTGCGAACGCTTGCTTGACTGCGGCCTCCTCCAGCGACACTTCCATGGTCCCCAACGCGGCGTCGACAGCGCTGGCTGATGTCACAAAGCAGTCGAAGGTCAGGCTACGGGCGACCTGCTCTGCCGTCGGCCCGACCAGACTGCCGGTGCGTTCCTCAAGCTCGCCGCCGACAAGAACGGCACGCACGCCAGGAAGCGCGCGGGCGATCGTCGAGTTGTCGATCGAATTGGTTGCCACCAGAAGGTGTTCAGGACGCAGGATGGACAGCAGGGCCGCGCTCGTCGTTGATGCATCGAAGGCCGCAGCCCCCTCCGTTGGTATCAAACTTAGGGCCTTGCGGGCGATTGCTGCCTTCGCTAATGCACGGGTCGCTGCGCGCTCGCCGAAGGCACGAGGCAGCACTGGCGCGACAGCTCCCCCGCGGACCCGGCGCACGAGGCCGCTTGCATCGAGGTCCTGAATGTCGCGGCGGACTGTCATTGCCGAGACGGCGAGCTCGTCAGCCGCTGGCTCAAGCTGGATCACACCGTCGCGCTCAAGGATCTCGAGCAGCTGAGCCCGACGTCGAGCGGGGAGGGGAGCGGCCATGACAGACAGCGTACGCATTTGACGCATGTTGACCGGCGTTGAGATTGCGTATTGACACGCTGTCTTTGCCGCACTAGGTTCAATGAATGAAGCAGTGGTTCAATGAACCATATGAATAACGACAGCTTCACGTGAGATCTGCACTTCGGTGCGGCAAGGCGATGGCGCCAACTCGGGCGCCCGATGATCGAGGGATGCCATGAGCAAGGCGGGACCGTACGAGGGAGTCACCTCTACAGAGGCGAGCATCGAGCGCGCGATGGAGGCTGGTGGCGGCATCCTACGCCTTGCCCCCGCTTGGGTACCGCGCTCGTTCTGCACCCCCGGACGGCGCCTTCGGTTGCATCCGGACGACTACTTTCCGCTCGGCAAAGAACGCGGCGGCATCGACGAGCGTTGGTTCGCGAGCGCCATCCGCGCGGAGAACGGGCCGCTCACTGACCCCTTCGAGGGGCTGAGTCTTGTTGTGGGACCCGATGGCGAGATCATCCCATTTGACGAATTCATCTCGCACACGAAAAGCGCTGCCATCGGTGAGCTGTGGAATCAGTTCGGCGCGTGGCCGATGTATTCAAAATTCTTCGACAACCAGTTTCCGTTGCCGTTCCACGTGCACCAGAAAGACGAGCATGCAGCACTCGTCGGCAAGCGCGGTAAGCCCGAGGCCTATTACTTCCCGCCGCAGTTGAACAACCACGGCGGCGAGTTCCCATACACATTCTTCGGTTTGCACCCTGAGACGACTCGTGAACAGGTCCTCGAAAAATTGCAGGGCTTCTTGCGTGGCGGCGACAACCGAATCACTGAGCTATCGACCGCGTACCGAACGACCCCGGGGACCGGGTGGGATGTTCCGCCAGGGGTACTCCACGCTCCGGCAAGTCTCTGCACATACGAGCCCCAGTCGGCCAGCGACGTGTTTGCGATGACCGAATCGTGGTCGAACAACCGCGAGGTTCCTGACGAACTGCTGTGGAAGGATGTTCCGGCGAATCGCGTCGGCGACCTCGAGTTTATTCTTGAAATTCTCGACTGGGATCGCAACATCGACCCCGAGTTCTGGAGTCATCGCTTCACCGCCCCGCTTGAGACGGGTGCAAGCATCGCATCGGATGATGACCGTTACGCCGAACGGTGGATCACCTATCGCTCATCGTCGTTCAGTGCGAAAGAGTTGACCGTCAAGCCGGGCGGCGAGGTAACCATTGCCGAGGGTGATGCCTACGGCTTCATCGCCGTCGACGGACACGGAGACATCAACGGGATGCCCGTGGCGGCGCTCTCGTCGATCCGTTACGGGCAGCTGTCGAACGACGAGTACTTCGTCACGGCCTCCGCGGCCCAAGCTGGCGTGCGCGTGCGCAACACATCGTTGAGCGCCGATCTCGTGTTGCTCAAGCATTTCGGTCCCGGCAACACCGAACTCGCGGCCGACCCCGGCCCGGTCGCGGGAGAGCGTGCATGACGATGAGCCTCGACCTATTCGGGCGATCGCGTGGCGAGGCCGAGCGGCGCATCGGCGCACTTGACCAGCTCGCCCGTATCGACCGCTTCATCGATGATGACGGCTCGGGCCGCGGTGCCCGACGGCTGCGCATGGTCACGGGCGGTGGGCTTGAGGCCGAGTTGCATCCAGACCGGGCGCTCGACCTCGGCCAGGTGACCTACCGCGGCATCCCTCTCGCCTGGATCTCGCCAGTTGGCATGTCGACGCCCGCCCTCGCTGAGTCGCGCGGCGGCCAATGGCTGCGTTCGTTCGGTGGCGGACTGCTCGCTACCTGCGGCCTCGACACCTTCGGGCCCCCGACGCTCGACAACGGCGTCGAGTATCCTCAGCACGGTCGAGTAGGCGTGATTCCGGCGACGCTCACGCGCACAGAAGTGGTCGGCGATCAGCTGATCGTGGCGGGTACCGTGCGCCAAGCCGCAGTGCTCGGTGAGAACCTCGTCATGAAGCGCACCTGGTCAGCCGACCTGGGTGGCTCTGTCTTGCGACTGACCGACACCGTGAGCAACGAGGGCCTAACTGACGCCGGCCACATGGTGCTGTACCACGTGAACATCGGCTGGCCCCTGCTCGACGAGTCGGCCACGTTGCAGGTCGATTCGCGCGAAGTGACACCCCGCGATGAGGATGCTCGCACTGGCGCTGGCCGCTGGCATCAGATCGAGGCGCCGCAGGACGGCTATCGCGAGCAGGTGTTCGGCCACGACTTTCGCGATCAGGGCATCGTCACCGTCGCGATCGACAATCCAACGCTCAACCTTCGGCTCGAGCTCGCCTTTGACTCGGCGACGCTGCCCGCCATGCACCAGTGGAAGATGAGCGCCGAGGGCCACTACGTCATGGGCCTAGAGCCGGTCAACGTGAACACCTTCGGCGGTCGTGCGGGCGCGAGTGCCGCCGGAGTGCTGCCGATACTGCGGCGCGGACGCGAGGTCTCGTACTCGCTCGAGCTGCGCGTTGGGCCCTCGCAGCATGGGGGTGCAAGATGACCGAAACGGCAGTGCTGCGCATGACCGGCATCTCGAAGTCGTTCCCCGGTATCCGCGCGCTCTCTACTGTGGACTTCGATGTCGAGGCCGGCGAGGTGCACGCGGTCGTGGGCGAGAACGGCGCCGGTAAATCGACGCTGATGAAGGTGCTCGCAGGCGTTTATCAGCCCGACGACGGCACGATCGAGCTGGATGGCGTCGCCGTGCGGCTCTCCGACCCCATCGAGGCCCGCCGCCGCGGAATCGGCATGGTTTATCAAGAACTCAACCTCGTGCCCGACCTCACCGTTGCCGAGAATATTTTGCTCGGCTCCACACCCTCGCGATTCGGGCTGGTCGACCGCCGGGCCCTCCGCGAGCAGGCCCGCGCCGTGCTTGACGAGCTCGACGCCCGCATTCACACTGACGACCTCGTCGGCTCGCTGACGGTCAGCCAGCAGCAGATCGTTGAGATCGCGAAGGTGTACGCCGCGCGGCCGCGGATCGTGGTGCTCGACGAACCAACGTCATCTCTCAGTGAGCACGAGACCCAGTCACTCTTTCGCATCATCGGTCGCATGACTGAGGCCGGCCTCGCCGTCATCTACATCTCGCACCGGCTTCGCGAGGTGCTCGACATCTCGCAGCGGGTCACCGTGCTGCGGGACGGGCGTCTCGTCGATACCCGACCCACGAGCGGAATCACCGCTGCCGAGATGATCCGGCTCATGGTCGGGCGCGACCTCACCGAGGTGTTCCCGAAGCGTGAGGTCGAGATCGGGGAGGTCGCCCTGTCGGTGACAGGGTTGTCGCGCGCGGGCGAATTCAACGACATCAGTTTGACTGTGCGGTCGGGCGAGATTCTCGGGCTCGCCGGGCTGGTCGGTGCCGGGCGTACCGAGGTTGCGCGTGCCATCTTTGGCCTCGACAATCGCGACGCTGGCTTGATTGAGATCGACGGCACAGTGGTCAATATCCGCGGTCCTCGCGACGCGGTGCGGGCTGGCATTGCCTATGTCCCCGAAGACCGCAAGCGCGATGGCATCGTGCCGCAGCTTTCGATCAAGGACAACATCTCGCTCGCCGTGCTCGATCGGGTGTCCGCGGCCGGCTGGATACGGCCTAATGCCGAGCGAACTCTGGCGCGCCAGAAAGCCGACGAACTCACCGTCACGCCGCCAGCCATCACACCGCGAGTCGACACACTCTCAGGCGGCAACCAGCAGAAGGTGGTGTTCGCCAAGTGGCTCGCGGCCCGGCCGCGCGTGCTCATCCTCGACGAGCCGACTCGCGGAGTTGACGTCGGCGCGAAGGCCGACATCCACACCATCATCGGCGAACTCGCGGCACGCGGCACTGCTATTGTCCTGATTTCGTCCGAGCTGCCAGAGGTGCTCGCCGTGAGCGACCGTATCCTCGTGCTTCACGACGGCCGCATCTCTGCCGAGCTACCGCGTGGCGCGTCGGAGCAAGAAGTTATGCACGCCGCGACCGGGGAGTTTGTATCGTGAGCGCGCCAACTTCGCAGCCGCGTGTCATGCAGCAGAGCGTGTTCGCCCGCCAGGGAACGCGACTGGCGCTACCGATAAGCATCGTACTGATTCTCGTCGTCGGCGCGCTCTTGAGCGATAAGTTCCTGACGCTGCAAAATCTCACGAACGTGCTCATCAACATGTCGATCGTCGGGATCATCGTGGTGGGCATGACCTTCGTGTTTGTGACCAGGGGGCTCGCCGACCTGTCAGTGCCAGCCACTGTCGCGGTCGGAGGGCTGCTCGTGCTCGGCCTGCAATCGAGCCTGGGAACTGTCGGTGCTGCCGTCGTTGGCGTGCTTGCCGCTGCGATTGCCGGCGCCGTCAACGGGTGGCTTGTCGGATACGCCGGCCTGAATCCTGTCATCACCACGCTCGCAAGCGGCACCATCGTGCTCGGCATCGCACAGGTCTTTGTCGGTGGAGTGATTGTGTACGGCGACGACCCGCAGGCCCAAGACTTTCTCACCGGGCGTGTATTTGGCGTTGTTCCGGTGATCGTGCTCATCTTCATAGCAGTCGTTGCGATGGGTCATCTGCTGCTCAGCCGCACCGTGCTCGGGCGTTGGTCATACGCGGTCGGCAGCAATCCGTTTGCCACACAGGCCAGCGCCGTACCCGTGCGTCGGGTGCGAGCGATCGCGTTCCTGCTCACCGGAACACTCGCCGGCTTCAGCGGTGTGTTGTTGGGAGTCACTCTTCAGACTGCGCGACCCGGCATCGGCATGGGCTATGAGTTCGATGCGATCACGGCGGTGGTCGTCGGCGGAGTGAGCTTGCTTGGCGGCTCTGGTACGGTGCTGCGCGCAATTGGTGGCCTGCTGTTTGTGCAGCTGCTGACCAACATCATGGTGCTCCAGGGCGTGCCCACCGAGCCACAAGGGATCGTCAAGGGTGTGCTCATCGCGGGAGCGGTCGCGATCGATGTCGCACTGCGCAGGAGAGGAGGACGGGAATGACATCGACTCGTCACATCCTCGATAGCGAGGTATTCCATGCGCTCGTGCGCAATCGGGTAGTTGTTATCTTGGTATCAACGCTTGTCATCGGCGCAACGCTCGTGCCGGGATTCCTCGAATTCCGCACCGCAAGCCTCGGGCTAGACCGGATGGCTACCCTCGGGCTCGTCGCCATCGGCCTGACCGTGGTGTTGATCGCGGGGCAGCTCGATCTCTCCGGCGGCGCGATCCTGGCGCTCTCAGGGATCGCAACGATCGGCCTGCAGTCCCAGCTCGGCCAGATTCCCGCTGCCATCGTCGGCCTTGCGGTCGGAGTCGCTGCTGGGGCCGTAAACGGATTCTTGGTCGTGGTGCTGCGAATCAACTCGCTGGTAGCCACCCTGGCATCGTTGCTGTTCTTCCGGGCACTGTGCCACCTGATCACCGAATCTCGGCCAATCAGCGGGATCGACCCACTGTTCGGGCTCATCGTCTCGCGCCCCATTGGTGGAACCTTTACGGGTCGAACCGTGCTGTTCTTTGTAATGATCGTTCTGCTCCACCTGTGGCTCACGCGGGCGGTCGCCGGTCGTCAACTGTTCGCGGTCGGCAGCAACCCGGCGAGCGCCGAGGCGAGCGGCATTCGCTCGCGGGCCTACCTCTTCGGGGCATTCGTCTTCAGCGGCACGATGGCCGGAGTCGCCGGTGTCATCCAAAGCCTCAGCGTTAATACGGGCTCTCCGGTGTTCGGCGAGCGCATAGTGCTCGTCGCGATCGCCGCCGTCGTAATCGGTGGGACCCGACTCGAAGGCGGGCGGGGCTCGGCCTTGGGAACGCTTGGCGGGTTGCTGACTATTGCCGCCCTCACGACGGCGATGGAGTACCAGAGCGTTCCCGCCTATTTGCAGGACATCGTGACCGGTGTAATTCTCCTGCTCCTGATCCTGCTCGATCGCACAGTGTCGAGCAGCCAACGTCGTGATGTCACGCTCGCCGCACTGTGGCGACGAGCGTGGGCGTCGCGGCAACTCAAAGAAAACGAAAGGACTAATGCACCATGAGAAACCGAATGAATCTAATCAGCAGCGCCGCCATTCTGGCGGCAGCTGGACTCGTATTGTCCGGCTGCGCCCCCGCTGCTGATGACGGCGGCAGCGCCGACGCAGCACTCGAAATCTGCTACGTCACTGCCGCTGAGGCACACCCGTACGTCACGCCCGCGAACGAGGCGTTTGCTGAAGCGGCCGAGGCCGCGGGTGCGAACGTCACGCAGCTCTCGCAAGAGTTCGACGTGCAAAAGGGAACCGAGCAGCTCACGACGTGTATCGGTCAGAACCCCGACGGCATCGTACTCTGGCCGCTCGACCCACAGGCCTACATCCCCGGCCTGATCTCGGCGCAAGAGGCTGGCATCCCGGTCGTCCTCATCAACTCGCCAATGGATGCCGCGGCACTGGAGCTTGTCGCCTCGTTTACTGGTCCGGATGTCTACGACCAGGGCGTCATGTCGGCCGACCTCATTAATGATCTGCTCGGTGGCGCCGGCAACGTTGTCATCATCGCGGGCCAGGCCGGCAACGGCACGACCATCGGTCGAACGGACGGCTTCACCGAGCGGCTCGCTGAGCTCGGATCGTCGATCGAGGTGCTGCAGATCGTGAACGCTGACTTCGACCAGCAGAAGGCGCTCGAGGCAAGCCGCGACCTAATCACCCGGTTCGGCGATGACCTCGATGCCGTCTACGCAAACGACGACACCATGGCGCGGGGCTTCATCGACGCCTGGACCGAGTCGGGCCGCAGCCTCGACGACATCCCGCCGATCACCGGAATCAACGGTCAAAAGGATGCCTTCGAATCGATCAAGGCGGGCCAGTTCTACGCCACGATCGTGCAGTCGCCCCGCGAAGACGGCAAGCTCGCGCTCAACACAATCGTCGCAGCAGCTCGCGGCGAAGCCGTTGAGGCACGTATCCCGATTCCGCTCACGATCGTGACGATCGACAATGTGAACGACGTCGACCCGGCGTTCTAGGGATCACCGCAACAATCGGGCCCGCTCTCCCTCTATGAGAGCGGGCCCGATTGCGTATGGAGGCGCGCCCTATGCGCTCTCGCGCCGCACGAGCGTTGGGCGCAACACTACGTGGTTCGAGGTCGGCACCCTAGCGTTCGTACGGGCGAGCAGATCCATGATCATATCGACAGCGGTGCGGCCGAGTCCATTGCGGGGCTGGCTGACGGTCGTCAGAGGGACGCTTGAGACAGACGCCCACTCAAGGTCGTCGTAGCCCACGATCGCGAGGTCTTCCGGTACGCGCATGCCGTCCCGCAACAGTTGCTGCTCAAGGCCGAGCGCGAGCATGTCATTGGCACAGAAGACCGCGGTTGGCCTGCGACTCGCGGCTCGCTCGGCGAGGCGACGCGCGGCCGCGCGGCCCGCCTCGATTGTCCACGAGTCTGCCTCGATAAGCTCAAGCGACACCCCCGCCGTCTCGTCCACGATGCTGTGCGCACCGGCGAGACGGGTTCGCACCTTCGGGCTCTTGTCTGGATGCCCGAGGAAGGCGATGCGGCGGTGCCCCTCGTTGACCAAGTGACGCGCTCCTAGCCTGCCGCCTTCGAAATCGTCGACGACGACGGACCAGCAGTCTCGATCGTCCCCGACGCGGTCAACGAACACCATAGGCACCCCTCGGTCGCGGAGCATGTCGAGCCGGGGACTGCGCTCGTCCACCGGCGCGATTATGATCCCCTGTACTCGCGACTGCACGAGCAGGTCGAGGTTCTGCTGCTCGCGCACCGGGTCGTAGCCGCTGTTGCAGAAGACCACGCCAACACCGAGTTCTTTGCAGCGTTCTTCGGCTCCCAGGGCAACATCAACAAAGAAGGGGTTGTCTAGGTTAGCGATGGCGAGACCGAGGGTGCGCACTCGCCCCGGCCGAAATTGCCGCGAGCCCTGATCGGGAACGAACTCAAGCTCGTGGATGGCAGCGAGAACCTTCTCGCGCGTCTCCTCGCGCACATACGACGGCCGATTCAACACATTGCTAACGGTGCCGGCCGAAACATTGGCGAGCCGAGCGACATCGCGAATCGTCGCCACGTGCTACCCCCTCTGTCGACCGTTCAATGAACCACTGTACGCGGGTACGGCCTTCTCGCGGGAGGCTCAGCCGAAGCCAGACATTCATTTCGTTTGAGGCGTCTATCAAAACGCAGTCAGACCAGTCGGAAGTCGATACCGAGCAGGCTCGCCGCCGCGCGGTAGTCGGCTGCTCGATGCCCGATCGACAGTGACCAATGATGGCCGATTCCGGTCGCGGACCACTCGTCAACCCATTCACCTGGGTCGCGTCCGAAATCAACGCGCGAGGTCGTGTTGCCGATTGCGAGCAATGGACCGGGCACAACGACACCTTCAGAGGCGACAAATGCGAGCGCACCGTCGCGATCCTGGCCGAGACCCAGAAGTGTGACGGGACCGTGCTGTACGTCAAACTCCACGCTCACGCCATAGCCGCGTTTGCCGTGATAAACACCAAGACCACGCAGCAACGGGTCTTTCGAGCTGACGGCCAGATGCGCGGGTCCGTCATGACCCATTTCAACCACGAACCGAGCACGGCCGGTGATCATGCTCACGAGGGTCGGCGCGAAATCCGGCAAGCTCTGTAAGACAGCGTTGATGCGCGCCGAACTGCGGCGCGGCGCCGCCAAGCGCGGCCGCCGGGCGGCCGAGCTGACCGGGGCTGAGAAGGCCTCGTCGCGGGAGGGGGCGGCGGCCACGTGGCAGGACTACGCGAGCTATCAGCACACCACGGACCGGCAGATTCCGGTGTTCGTGCTGGAGCCGATGCGCTCGCGCTCGCGCTTTGCGAGCCACTCCTGCGGGGAGTACCCGTCGATATGACGACGGCTCCGCCGGGGATTCTCTTCCGCATTCTCAGGATGACCCGGTTTCAACGGCAAGTTTTCAGCGGAGGAAGGGCGTCGTGGTTCGGGCGCTTCATATCGCGCGGTGGTTCTCTCCTCGGTGCTTGAGCTCAGTAGGACCTCGCGCACGAGCTGAAGCTTGAGATTCGCCGCTTGGTCGCCGTCCTCCTGTCGGTATGCCTGTGTAATTTAATGGTGGCGTTCGACTGGCCGTGTGGCTTCGTCGGAACAGACTCGATGAGCGCTCGAGTACCGGGCGGTCAAAGTCGCATCGATTGTCTTCATCAATTGCCTGAGGACGCCGCGTGTGGCGGATCCACGGATAACTCCTCGAAACCGTGTGTCAGCGGCCATGAAAAACTGCCCATAGGCGGCCAGTAGAAC
>CAZCOC010000002.1:0-9859 GCA_964500075.1 uncultured Salinibacterium sp. | reverse complement strand
TCTGTTGGCCGCCCGTGGGCAGAAACTAATGGCCATTGACAACCGTGCATCTTCAGCAATAAAGGTGTCTACGTCTCCCGCGGACGCTGCCGACAGTATTTCGTCACAGCACTTTTCGAGTTCCGAGATGCTCTCGCTGGTGAGTTCCGCCGCAGCGAGTCGTGCAATTGCGGGTTCGACGAGCACCTAGCTCCATCAACTCATACATCTGCTCGGCGCCATCGGCACCATCGGCACCATCGGAACTCTGCGGTCTTCGCCCGGTACAACGACGGCGACCCCGACCAACCGACCCGCTCAGCGATCGCCGCGGCGGGATCGTCGGCGTCGCCGGCAGCAACTTGCGCGCTTCGACCGCGGACGTGTCAAAGCCGGACCCCGAAGCGGCCCGATGATACGCAGCCTGCCGGTCCCAGGGCAACGCCCGATCGACCGTGCCCCGCGCGACACCAGCCAGTTGCGCAACCTCCCGCTTCGTATGCTCACCTGTCAAGAACAAGTGGCGAATCTTCACCCCTGATCCAATTTGATCACCTACCGCAATGGTCGGTAGCCCTATTTTCAGTTGGCGTTCCTGGTCCGGTTTTCAGTCGGCGTTCACAGCCTCCTCACGACTGAACTGGCGCACCCCCGTCAGCAATCAACCGGATGGCGCACACGCCGAGTGGTGAAGCTCGGTTCCGAGCGCCCTCAACGATTGCTGAGCGCTCGAACGCCCGCTTCATCGCTTGTTGCAAAAGCGCTCCCCAGCGACACCGCGCCCGCCCCAGCATCAAGGAAGGCTCCGGCATTCACGGCGGTGATTCCCCCGGTTGCAACGAACTCCACCTCTGGGAAGGGGCCGCTCATCGCGGAGATCCAGCTTGGGCCGAGTGCCCCTGCGGGGAACGCCTTTTGCCAGCGAAACCCAGCAACAAGCGCGTTATGAACCTCTGTTGCCGTGCCAACTCCTGGCAGGTGGGGGAGAACCAGTGCGTCACTTTCGGCCATTACGGCTAAATCTGAACCCGGAGAAACAGTGAACGCCGCCCCCGCGTCGCGCACCTGACGAAGTAGCGCAACCGACGTAATCGTTCCCGCGCCGACCTCATGACCCGTTGCTGCGCCCCACGCAATGGCTGCTTGAAGTGACTCGAACGTTGCTTCAGACTGCACCGGGACTTCGATCAGGCTCAGGTCTAGTTCACTTGCGCGCTCGCATAATCGAACAGTTTCGGCGGGCAAGAACCCTCGCAGAATCACCATCACTGGCGATCCGAGAAGGTGGTCACCAAAGTATCGCTCAGAGTAGTTGGAGTTCTTCGTCATCGGTCAAGCCTTTCTTTGCATCCCAGCCGAGTTCGCTTGAGATCTCTCGCGCCGTCTCGGTCAGTCGGGGAATGTTGAGTTTGAGCTGTTCGAGTGGCTCTATGGCTCGGAGCGCAGTGATGGAGATCCCGGCCCGGACCGACCCGGTGTGATCTCGAATTGGCACCGCAATACAACTGATGTAGTCCTCAAACTCGCCATCGTCGACCGCCCATCCTTGCGCCCGAACCGCGTCGAGCTCCCTGCGGAACGAGGCTTGGGTAGTCAGCGTGGTGCTCGTGAAACGCTGATACGTCAGATCTGCGAGCACAGAGTCAACAACGTCCGGTGTCGAAAACGCAAGAATCGCTTTCGCAACGGCCGCGGTATGAATCTGAACCGGAGCCGCCACCCTGGAGTTCATTCGAACGGCACCGCGGCCCTCGACCTTGTCGACATAGAGCACATCAGAGCCAAAAAGTTCAGCCAGATGGATGGTGTGACCGAGATCGCGAGCGAGTCTGCGTAACCACGGGTTGGCGACCGCACGAGTTTCTATTCGATCCAGCGCTGACAGTGCCGCGCTTGTCAGCCCGAGCCCGATCGTCCATGTGCCGTCATCTTGCCGGCGAACGAAGTGACGTGCCTCCATGGTCTGAAGCAAACGCAACACGGTGGATCGATGAACATCAAGCTGCTGAGCAAGCCCGCTGAGCCTTTGGGGCCCCTCGGCACACGTGATGAGAATCGTCATCGCTCGATCAACGGATTGAGACATCCGGACTACTGCTGTTCGAAACGCATGGCAGGGTCGGGCCAGTTCTCGTGAGCGCGGGCCACAAGATCGCTGGGATCGGTCGAAAGTCGGAAATGGTCGGTGATTGACATCAACGCTTGGGCCGCCATCAGGTGTCCCAATCTGAGCCGAATCTCCGGGGACAGTCCGCTGAGAAGCCCGTGTAGCCAGCCTGCAGCGAACGCATCTCCCGCTCCAATCGGTTCGATCACATTCACTGGCAATGCCGGGACCCGTGTGACGGTCGAGCCAGAGTACTCGACAGCCTCCCTGGAACCATCCTTGACGACAAGTGTCGCGACGCCGCCAAGAATAGAGCGCACGTCATCTGCATTCGGAGTTCCCCACAGCGTTTCGGCTTCATCTAGGCCGACAAACACGACGTCGGCTCGCGAGGCGAGATTGCGGAGCGTTTCAGCGGCGTTCTGCGCATCCAGCCACAGTGCGGATCGGTAGTTCACGTCGAACGAAATGGCAACACCATGCTCTTCCGAGTTGTTCAATGCGAACTCGACAGCATCATGACAGCTTTTTGACAGGGCAGGAGTGATTCCGGTCAGGTGCATAATTCTCGGCTTGAAGGAAAACGCCCGTGCAACATCGGTGGCACTCATTCGTGAAGCGGCCGATCCATCTCGGTAGTAGACCACCGTCGAATCGACAGGGTTAGGGTCTTTGAGAAAGAGCCCAGTTCGTGCCTGGGCGTCCAGCGTGACGCTCGCCGTGTTGATGTGACTGCCCTCCAGCTCAGCAAGTATCCTGCGACCGAGAGCGTCATCCCCTAGGCGGCTCACCCAAGCAACCGAGGTACCAAGTTGGGCCAACCCATGAGCGACATTTGATTCTGCTCCCGCGGGGCGGATCGAGAAGTTCTGGCTGATTTCCAGCGACTGTGCGTTCGACGGGAGCACTTGGGCCATCGTCTCGCCAAGGCATACGACGTCTACTTCTGATTGCACGTAAGAATCCTCGTCATCACTGCCGCCTTCCCCCTGTTGCATCAGACGCAACGCATAGTGCATCAATTGAACTCCTCAATGGATTTTAGGGCACTTCTATCGAAAAATGGGCAGTGAGGATGTACTTTTGCACCGCGCGGTGCGCACGGCCTCACGGCTGCCGAAGATGTACGGGCTGTATTCGCGGTTCGGAGATTCCTGGCTTCCGGACGTGGCACGGTGAATGTTGGAAGGGATTGATCGTGAACGAATTCGTGGCGAACATTGTGCACGACGTAGCAGCCGAACACGCGGAGGGGCCCGTCTGGGACATGCGCATGCAGTCCCTGATGTGGGTGGATCAGTTCGTGGGGCTGGTACATCAGGCGACGTTTGATCCAAGCGTCTTTCGACTCACGATAACGCGAACCTACGACGTCGGTGCTCCGGTAGGCGCAGTGGTCCCGCGCGACGGAAAGGGCGGAGGCTGGATACTCGCGTCCGGCACCGGGTTCAGATCCTTGGAAGAGAATGGCACCGTAGAGACCATCGCCGACGTGTTCTCGAATAGCTCGCTGATGCGAATGAACGATGGAAAGTGCGACCCGAACGGAACATTCTGGGCAGGAAGCATGGCCTGGGCGAAGACTCCGGGAGCTGGCAGTCTTTATCAGTTGAGTTCACGGGGAGTGACAACTCGACTGACTGATCTGAGTATCTCGAACGGACTTGCATGGCCGGCCACCGGCGACAGCGTGTACTTCATCGACACGCCCACCCGGCAAGTGCGGTCCTATCGGATCGACGACACCGACACCCTCGTCTACGAACGCACCGTCGCCTCGATCCCAGAAGAACACGGCTTTCCGGATGGGATGACGATTGATGACGAAGGATGCATCTGGGTGGCGCTCTGGGGCGGCAGTGCGGTTCACCGATATGCACCGACGGGAGAACTGATTGCGCGAGTGAATGTTGACGCCGTTCAGGTCTCGAGTTGCACCTTCGGCGGCCCCGACCGGGCAACCCTGTTCATCACCACTTCGCGAGAAGGATACGGCCCACTCGAGGTGAAAGCCGACCCGAACTCCGGCAAGATCTTCGCAGCACATGTCGGAGTTGCCGGCCCAGAGGCGGCCCACTATGCGTCGCGATAACCGGGTCAGCGGTACTCGGGCGGCTGGTCGCGCGTGCGCCACGCCAACTCGTTGTCGGTCACGAAGGTGGACAGGGAATCCTCGAATGTCCTCGAGGAGCCGAGGAATGCCTCGAGGGCGACGATCAGTCGATCGCCACTGTCGGCGGACGGGTGCTCAAGCAGGTCGGTAAGCAGATCACCCCAGTGAACAGGCGCAGCCGTGAGCCCAGCGACCAGCTCAGCGAGGTACTTGGGGCCGGAGAACAGCACTCGGTGGCGCGCTAGCAGCGCGCGGCAGGCCGACGTCGCGAGATGCACCGCGGCGTGATGCAGCAGCAGGACGTCCGCGCCGCGTTCCGCCTCGTGGAGGAAGTACCCGCCGTGGAGACGTGCCTGAGCGAGGAACGAATCCTCCAGCGACTGCCAGCTGTGGGCGTCACGAACCCCGATGCGGTAGATGCGCTCGGCGAGGTCTGGCACCGAGCTCCAGGCGACGCGTCCGGAGGCGAAAGAATCGCGCACGGGGTCATCACCACGCTCCGCGGCCTCATCCAAGTAGCGCAGCGTGGCCAGCTTGATGTCGAAGTAGCCGTGCTCGTACTCAGCCCCCTCCGTCTCTACGACCATGATCCGGTTGGCGGCGACCGCCCGCTCCCAGGCCTCCTCAGTGACGACGAGATAGAGGTCGATGTCGGAGTCGGCCCGCTCGGTTCCCCGAGCGAGAGAGCCAGACACCACAACTGCGACCACGTCGGGGTCGTCCTTAACCCGGGCTATGTACCGTTTGACAGCCTCGTCGTGGTGTTTCACGCTTGGGGCCAGCCGCTCTCACACGCGCTTCGCGCTGAGCTCGGCGAGAGCGCCCATGAGCTGCCCGACGACCGCGGCGGGCAGCTCGAACGTTGCCTCGACGAGGCCGCGGCCCGGTGTCCACTTCGTGTTGCGGCGGAATCTGACAGCGGCCTTCTCGCTGTGAGCGGCGATTATTCCGGAGATCGTTTTGTAGGCTTCCGGGTCGTCGATGATTTCGGCGAGCGGAGTCTCCAGCCCGACCGCGGCGCGCACGACCGGAACCACGGGGAGGTCGACAGTCCACCGATGGTCACCCGACCCGACCGTGAGCACCGTGGTGGTGCCTGGGAGCAGGACCTCCGCGGTCGCATTCGCCGGGATGCTCACCTCGACCGTGACGTGGTCGCCCTCCCGGCGCCAGCCGACGCTCGCGAGACCGTAGGGGGTTTCGTGGCGTGCGCTCGCGTGGTCGAACCCCGGCAGCGGCCGCGGGGCGATCCGTACAACGCGATAGCCGGCATCCGCCGGGGCGAGCCCGGCGACGGAGCGGTGCAACCAGTCGGCCACCGCTCCAAACGCGTAATGGTTGAATGACGTCATCTGCCCCGGGTTGATTGAACCGTCCTCGAGCATCGAGTCCCAGCGTTCCCACACGGTAGTTGCGCCCATCGTGACGGGATAGAGCCAGGACGGGTTCTCCGTTTGGGTGAGCAGCCGAGTGGCGGTGTCGAGGTGTCCGGTGACCGTCAGAGCGTCGGTGATGAGAGGGGTGCCTACGAACCCGGTGCCGATCCGGTATCCGGCCGAGCGCACGAGATACGCGAGCCGGTCACCCATCGCCTGCCGTTGCGCCTCGTCGCGAGCGAGACCGAATGTGATCGCCAGACCGTACGCGGTCTGCGCGTCAGAGAGCATCCGGCCCGAGTCGGAGACGTACTCGCGCAGAAAGGCCTCGCGAACCGTGTCGGCGAGGCGACGGTATCGGGTGGCATCAGCCGCCTTCCCAAGCAGTTCGGCCGCCCGCGCGGTGAGGTCTGTCGAGCGGAAAAGGTAGGCGGATGCGACGATGTCGGGATCGGTCTTGGCTTCCGCGGGCAAGTCGGCTGGGGCATCCGGGTCGAGCCAATCACCGAACTGGTATCGGTCCTCCCACAGGGAGCGATCGCCCGCGATGTCGACGACGGCATCGACCCATGCGACCATGCTTGGGTACTGACGGTGCAACACTTCCATATCGCCAAAGCGTTCGAACAGAACCAGCGGCACGATCGTCGCAGCGTCGCTCCACGCTGCCGCGGGTCCGCGAGAACCGCCGAACACATTGGGAACGACGAACGGCACAATCCCGCCCGAGGCGGTCTGCTCGTGCGCAAGGTCCTTGAGCCAGCCGGCGAGAAACCCGTCCGCGTCGTAGAGGAAACTCGCAGTGGGGGCGAACACCTGAATGTCGCCTGTCCACCCGAGACGCTCATCACGCTGCGGGCAGTCGGTCGGCAGCGAGAGAAAGTTGCCGCGCATTGACCAGACGACGTTCTCGTGCAGTTGGTTGACGAGTTCGTGGGAGCTCTCGAACCAGCCCGTGCGTTCCATGTCGCTATGAATCACGACGGCCGTCACGTGCTTCGGATCGAAGGCGCCTGGCCAGTTCTCGACCTGTGCGTAGCGGAATCCGTGGAAGGTGAACTGTGGCTCCCAGACCTCCTCGCCCGAGCCCGCAAGGGTGTAGGTGTCCACTGCGCCTGCGGCCCGCAGCGGACGGATGCCCAGCTCGCCGTGCTCGAGAACTTCAGCGTGAGAAAGGCGCACCACGGTGCCGCGCTCACCGCGGACCGTGAGACGCAGGCGTCCGACAAGGTTCTGACCGAAGTCGAGGATCGTCTTCCCGCTCGGTGACGTGATCACCTCGCGTACCGCGAGTTCCTCGATCGCGCGCACGGCGGGCGAGATTCGCGCCTCTGGAACGATGAACTGTCCGTCGACACGAACCGGCATCCAGTCGGCGTCGTCGAAGTCGGCCCTCGACCAGCCGGGCCGTTCGCGAGTGGCATCGTAGTGCTCACCCGCGTAGATGCCGCTGGCTGTGATCGGGCCCGAGACGGTGCTGCGCCATGAGGCGTCTGTGACGATGGTCTCCGACGATCCATCCTCGTAGTCGAGTACAAGCTGAACGGCGGCGGCGGGGTTGTCCCCGTAGACCCGCCGTGTCTTCCCCCCGAACCCGTAGTTTTCGGTGAACCATGCTCCGGCGAGGTTGACGCCGAGGGCGTTGGCCCCGGGGGTCACTAGCGCTGTGACATCCGTCGTCTCGTGCACGAGATGGTACTGGTAGGCCGTCCAGCCCGGTTTCAGGATTTGGTCGTCAGCCGCAGTGCCGTTGACCTCCACCTGATAAGCACCATGCGCCGTGGCATACAGGGTGGCGGTGCGGATGCCAGACCTCGCCGTGAAGTTCGTGCGCAGCAACACCGGCTGGGCCCCGTGCTCGGGAGCGTGGGCGCCGACCATCATGGCGCGCCACTCGCCATCGGCAAGAAACCCGGCAACGATGCGCCGCGGCTCGCTCCAGTCGGAGCTCATGCCATCCTCGCCCGTGACGCGGACTCGCACCTCGACGGTCTGGCGTGGCGCGAGTGGGGCGAACGGCCAGGCAACAAAGACCGACTCGCGACCCGTCACGGTGACGATCTCGTCGCCGAGGGCGATCTCCGCCGACGCTTGGCGCCAGTTTGGAGTTGTCGAAGCCGTCTTCCAGCTGAGTCGCGGGTTCGGGGAGGCGACGTCGAGTGCATCGTCCCGACGCTCGGCGCGGATAGACGTGACGCGGATGGTGTTCGTGTTCATGGTGTCTCCAGTACAGGGGCGGAGGTGGGTTGATCGGTGTTCGAACGGGGAGAGTTTGTGTGCCAAGCCAGAGACTGCGGTCGGTAAACGGTGGGGACGAACGCTCGCGCCACGAGCACCCCCAGCGACTCAAGGCTGCCCGAGGCGAATCCGTGGCCCGGAGCCTGAATGAGCACGTCGCCAATGGCAGTCGCCTCGACGGGGCCGGCCACGACGGGCAGTCCGCTAGGGTCAGCCGTGAGCTGGCAGAGCAACTGGTTCTGCGATCCGCCACCCACGATATGGATCACCGACACGGGTCGGCCGGACAACCCGCTGGCACTAACCACCGACCGCGCGAACGCGTCGGCGAGTGACTCGATGATGATGCGGGTCGCCTCGATGTGATCGCGCGGGGCGGGCACATTGCGCTCAACCAGCCACTCGGCAATCCGTGTCGGTAGGTCACCGGCGGCGAAGAACCGGGGGTCGTTGGCGTCGAGGATCGGCACCGGGCTCGTCACGGCCGCCGCCGGGGCGACGAGTGACGGGAGGTCGATCGACTCTCCGGCTGCCTTCCACGTTCGTACTGACCCGCTCAGCAGCCAGAGCTCCATGACGTTGTGGAGAAATCGCACCCGTCCGTCGACACCGCCCTCGTTGATGAAGTTCGCGGCGCGGCTGTCCTGCGTTAGCACGGGAGTGTCAAGCTCGACCCCTACTAAGCCCCACGTGCCGCAGGAGATGTAAGCGAAGTCGTCGGATGCCGCGGGAACGGCCACGATCGCCGAGGCCGTGTCATGCGACCCCACCGCGATGACATTCATCCCCCATCCGGCACCGATCCGCTCAGCGACCTCAGGCAGCAGCGAACCGATCGTGACTCCGGGGTCCACGAGTTCGGGAAGCACCCCGCGCGGCAGGTCGAGACGCTCGACGAGCTCGTCGTCCCACTCGCCGGTGGTCACGCCAAGCAGACCCGTCGTTGAGGCGTTGCTGCGCTCGGCGATGCGGTGGCCTGTCATCCAAAACGCAAGCAGGTCGGGGATCAGCAGCGCAGTGTCAGCAGCGTCAAGGCGGGCATCGGCGGCGAGCTGATACAGCGTGTTGAACGGCAGGAACTGCATGCCGTTGCGGGCATAGAGCTCCTCCGGGCTCACGCGGGAGTGCAGGGCGGCGACGCCGGCCGCGGCGCGGTCATCCCGACAGTGAAACGGCTCGGCGAGCATCCGCCCGTTCGCGAGCAGACCGTAGTCGACCGCCCACGAGTCGATGCCGATGCTGCGGATGTCCGGCTCGTCTGCCAGCGCCGCCCGGAGTCTCGAGATGGCGTGCTCGCACAGCGCCGTGACATTCCAGTGCTGGCCATCCGCCTGGTCGACGGGGTCGCTAGCAACGCGCGCGACCGGCCGCACGCTGAGCTCGTTGTGGTCGACGTGGCCGATCATCACCCGGCCGCTGGTGGCGCCGAGGTCGACCGCAGCGACCGACCCCGGTGATCGAGCCAGCCTCGGTGATCTCGGGTGCACTGCGGGCTCCGCGTGTTTCATGCGCCCCAGCCAGCCTGCACGCCGCCCACGCGCTCGGCAGCGATCTGCGCACCGTGGCCGGAAGCGAGGTAGGCGGCCATCGGGTCGCCGGGCAGGCCACGGCCCTCGCGCCACGCCGCAAGCGCTGGGCGCACATCGGTGTAGAAGGCATCCAGCATGATGCCGTTGGCCGTGAGCACGTCACCCGCCTTCTCCGCCTCGTCGAGCGCGTCCTGCTCGACAAGCAGCGCGCGCGCCGTCATCTCCTGCACATTGAGCACCGAGCGGATCTGGCCGGGGATCTTGTCCTCGACGTTGTGGCACTGGTCGAGCATGAACGCGACCGTGGAATCGGGACCGTACCCGCCGCCGCGCACTACTTGATGGATGATGCGGAACAACTGGAACGGGTCGGCCGCGCCGACGATCAGGTCGTCGTCGGCGTAAAAGCGTGAGTTGAAGTCGAACGAGCCGAGCTTGCCTAGGCGCAGCAGCTGCATGACAATGAACTCGATGTTTGTGCCGGGGGCGTGGTGGCCGGTGTCGAGGCAGACCATCG
>CAZCOC010000001.1:469-31326 GCA_964500075.1 uncultured Salinibacterium sp. | reverse complement strand
GTCCAAGCTGAACAACGGGGATTATCGGCGACCTCGATGACCAGTTCCCCGCGACCTGTGTGCGAGGAAGGATCCACCCGCCGGCCCCGTTGCCTCGGTAGAGATATAGGGCTCCCGAAGCATCCCGAGCGAACACATCCGGTCGGTTGTCGCCGCTGAAATCGCGCCCACCGAACACTGAAGTGAATGACTGCCAGCTAGTGCCGACCGCGACCCTGGGGAGTATCCATCCGCCCCGACCGTTTCCCTTGTACAGCCAGAGCGTCCCGGCGCCGTCACGGGCGAGTACGTCGGCCCGCGTGTCGCCATCAAAGTCGTCGGTCCCGAACAGGGAAGTGAACTGATCCCAACTGGTACCTGCACCGAGACGAGGAAGCCAACCCCCTGACCCGTTGCCCGGATACACCCAAAGGGCACTCGCGCCATCCCTGGCCATCACATCGACATTGCCGTCGCCCGTGAAGTCGCCGGCGCCAAAGATCGCCGTGAAATTGTGCCAGCTGGTTCCGACTTGGCGGCGGGACTGCCACCCACCAAGCCCATCCCGAGAGTACATCCAGAGGACGCCAGCGCCATCGCGCGACAGGAGGTCGGCCTTCCCATCCTTGTCGAAGTCGCCGGGTGAGAACGTCTGTCCCATAGAGCCCCAGCCGGTCCCAACCGTACCTGACGCCAACACCCCACCCGACCCATCACCAGGATGCAGCGTCATAACTCCTGTTGGGTCCTGCGCTAGCAAGTACTGGCGCGGCTCGCCTAGGAGCGAGTTCGACGTGAGTACCGGGGGCGGGCCGGCGACGAGCCCGAACCAGTCACTGTAGAAGGCCCAGAAGTTGCGGTTGCCGTAGCTTGAGCAAGCGTCGCCCGTTCCGCCCATGTTGGCCAGAGCCGCATCGTTGGGTCTGTACGGCGTGTAGATGTAGAGGCCCGCCGTCGCCTGATTCTCGATGAAGACCTGCGAGGTTCCACAGGCTGCATTCGGGTGCCAGAGGATGGTGTTGACGCGTCCAGCGCGATATCCGAAGCTGCCAGGAAAGGCCTGGTAGACCTTGTACTGCCGTGCCGCGGAGTAGAGCTGATTGAAGAACCCATAGAACTCCGCGTCACAGGGGGCAGTGTCTGGGCAAGCAAATCCAGTGGCACTTCGGTACTTGCCCGCTGACGGTGCCTGCGACGTGATGAGACCCTGCTCCTTCTGAAGGAGCACGATGAGCACCTGCGGGTTGATTCCGCACGCTTGCGCAACCGACGAAATCATCGCCGCTGCGGTCTGGTTGGCACCCCCGGTGTATGCGCTACAGTAGGCGCTCGCTGTGCGAGAGGCGGTCGACTCGGTGTAGTCCTTGAGGCAGGTAAAGCCCACGGTGCAGTTGGTCACCTTGCCGTTGAGAAACGCCTGGATCTGAGCGATCGACATCGCGCTCGGGTTATAGAACGCAGCATCGCTAATGATCATGCCCGGGTTGAAGTCTCCACCCGTGGCGGCCACCGCTGGCTGAGTGCTGGGCACGAATAGCGACGCGACCACTGCGATAAGAACAGCGAGAACGGTCGTCTTCCGGGCTCGCGCAGTTGAAGACGCGCCCCGCTTAAGCACGGCTCCCAGCCGACTACCCCCCGTGTCCACGTCTCAATAGTCACACACGTAACACGGAACCAGGAAGACGCGCGCCAGAAATGGGCGTACCAATCAGGTTCGAGGGCCGGTCACCAGGCCGACAGCGGCCGACGAGAGCAGGCAGACATCCTGAACGAAGCCCCAAGGGGCGGCAGTATTGGGCTCAGCCGATTGACACGAGCCTCAGCATCTCGAGGACGAGATTCTTCCCGTCCCAGATCTCGCTGAAGTCAAGAGCGTGGCCAATCGGCACCATGCGATCAACACCACCACCGTTGAGGATGTCCGCGAAAGCCTCGAGTTCCTCCCGTTCGAACCCGAAACTCGCAAAGGTCTGAACCCGGCGGCTGATCTGAGGGGCGAACTCGGCAAGGGTGCGGTGGCACTGGGTGCTGAAGAAGCCGCCCCCAGGACGAATATCGACGGCGTCCTCGAGTTGGAGGCCCCCGATCGCCACGCTCGAGTTCGATCGCCACGTGAGAGAGTCGCTCCCGCGGGCAATTGCCTCGACGACAGCGACCATCTTGTTGATGGCCTGGCCTTCGGGAAGGTCGTAGCGTTCGCGCGCGATGCCGTCAAGGACAGCGAGCAGGTCAAGAACGACCTCTTCGCACTGCGCTGGCTCACCGATCATGATCAGCTGCTGTGGCGAAGAGCAGGCCATCTGGTCGAACCAGTACGTGTCATTGTAAAGCGACGCCGCGAGGCTCCGGCGATCCTCCCCTGACGCATCCCCCCATGACGAGGCACGGATCGCCGCGACACTCAGACGATCGGGAAAAGTGAGGTCCTTGGCGTGCGGGCGCAGTGGCGACGCACGGATCGCAGTGATCGATGCGTCACCGCCCCAGATCATCCGCACGTCGGCGGCATCGGAGAGAGCATCCAAGGCGCCCTGATCACGAGCGAACCGCACTACTGTGACCAGGCTGGCAATCTCGGGGTAGCGAGCAAGGGCCGCGAACAGCACCCCCAGAATCTCCGTGGTCGCCGGACCAGCGTTCTCCGAGATCCGCACAATATTGGAGTTTCCCGTCAAGAGTGCGATGGCAAGCGTGTAGAGGAAGAGCGTGTCGACGTTAGTCGGGGGGATGTGGAGGACGACACCTTGTGGGTATGCCCGGCAGGACGAAGGCAGGCCCTTGACAGTCGCAGCCCCCAGTTGGGTCGTTGCTGAGCGGCGCATGAAGAAGGCAAGAGGGGCCAGAGCGGGCTCCTGTCGACTCATCCGCACCAGCTCCTGCGACAGGTCGTTGAGCAGGGCGATCACTCGGGGGTCGAACGCGGTGATGCCGCCATGGGCGGCGCTCGTCGCCTCGTTGGCAACCTCATCCGCATCAACACGTCCGGCTTGTGGGTAAAGCCGCTCGATCTCAGACATTGGCTAGGGCCCTCACGGTGTGGGTGTCACTGCACCCGCGCAACTCGGCCTTGGGGAGGCGACCAAGTACCTTGAAACGCGTACCGCGCCAACCGCCAGGGCCAGGGTCGGGTTCGGCCACCCCAAGATCCTCGGTCAGGAGAACATGCCCCGGATAGGAGGTCGGAAGAGCGGAGACTACCTCGATGACGCCGGGTTCACCCGGGAGCGCCACCGACCAGTCCTCGGGATTGCGGATGACGACGTCGGCGAAGTTGGGGCAGTGCAGCCAGCCGTCCACCCCCTCGACGAAGACCGACCCAATTTGCTCGACCATCCCGTAAAAGTTATGAGAGGAGGTCAGGGCGGTCCGGCGTGCCCACCCCGCTCTGAAGGCCTCACTGTCAACTGCGACGCTCTCCAGCTTCTTCCAGCCCCCGGAGTGGATGAGGGTGGCTTTCGATAGGTCGTACTTTCCCTCGGGGATCACCTGCAGGAGGTACTGCCACACCATGAAAGTGAATCCGAAGATGAGAATGGGTCGCCCGTCGTGCTTTGCTAGGAAGTCTTCGAGCACGTCCACGCGCAGGCTCATGTCGTCATTGAGAAGCCAAGTGTGGTCGCGCCCGAACGTCATCATCCCGATGACACCAGCAGCGCGGGCCGAGAACGATGTTCGGGAGGCGATGATGGAGCGGGTGTCAACGATGAGCATGGGAAGTCGGTCGGGGCCGAGGACCGTCGTCATGACGGAACTCAGCGCGCGCTGTTGCCTCGTGGCGTTCTCCGCATCAAGGTAGATCCGACTGACGTTCTGCCCGGTCGTACCGCTACTCGTGAGTACTTTCACCACGTCCCTACCGTCGATGCTCATCAGGTCGAGTTGCTTAAACGCCCGCACGGGAAGGTACGGGAGAGACGCAACGCCCGATCTCGCGGGGTTCGGGAGTCCTCCTGCGGCGATCAGGTCGCCGTAGATCGGACAGCGCTCTGAGTGCCAGTCAACGAGATCGCGAAGCAGGGGCAGGAAGACCGCCTCTTTAGTCGCCGGAGAGAGGCTGAACTGCGGAGCATCGATCAGGTCGTCAATGGAGCTCATCGTCCCACCCAGCCCTGCAGGGTAATGAAATCGACCTTGCCACTGCTCAGCAGGGGCAGCTTCTCGACCGTTGTCACCCTCACCCCGGTCAGATGGATGCCCAGATAGTCGGCAAGAGAGCGACGCAATTCTGGAGCCTCCAAGTCATGGCTCTCGACGAAAACCTCGATGGAGTCATCGCCCTGAACGGCAACAGCGGCACCGCGCTGCTGGAGCCAGCCGTCGACGTCGTCCAGCGAGACGCGAACCCCGAACACCTTCACGATCCGCTTACTTCGTCCGGTGAGAAAGAGTGCTTCGCCAACGAGATAGCCGAGGTCGCCGGTTTCGAGAATGCCGCCGAGCTCGTCGCCCGTAACCAAATCCTCAGCGGTGGACGCGTACCCCATCATCACGTTGGGACCGTGGTACGTGACCGCCCCCTCTCGCGAGCCGGCCTCGCTCGAGATCGTCAATTGCCCGCCGGGGATTGCGCGCCCCGCTGTGGACAGGTGCTCACGAAGAAGCTCAGTCGGTGCGATCGTGATCCGCGCAGTCGCCTCGGTCTGGCCATACATCACCACGAAGTCCTTCCCCACCCGTGCGAGAGTGTCGAGGAAGTGAAGTCGGTCGGGATCTGGCAGCCGGCCACCCGCCTGCGTGACGTATTCGAGATGGGGAAGGTCGCTGGCGTCCCATCGCATCTGCCGAAGCATCTTGTAGGTCGTGGGAACCCCGGCGATGGTCGACACGCGCTCGTTGCGAACAAGGTTCCAGAAGTCCTTGGTGACGACTGCGGCATCCGTGACCGCGGTCGATGCCCCAACGGCGAGGTGGCTGTTGATCACCGAGAGACCGTAGGAGTAGGAGAACGGGAGGGAGGTGATCGCGCGGTGTTCATCGCGCACCCCGAGCCCCTCGGCGATCGACCGGGCGTTGCTCACGACCGCGCTGCGACTCAACTTCACGAACTTCGGGCTCCCCGTCGATCCGGACGTCGCGAGCATGACTGCGAGATCGGGATGCGTGGGTGCGGCTGGCCCCTCTCGGTGCTGCCACATCGTGCCCCCGGACTCCAACGAAACGGAATACCCGTGCAGCACGGCGGAGTGGTTCACCACTGCAATCGGTTGGTAGGTTTCGACGAGCGAGGCGACGACATCGTCCGTGACGGATTGGTCGATGAGGGCGATCGGGACGCCCGCCAGAAAGCAGGCGACGTAGGTCGAGATCACGTCGACCGAGTTCGTGGTCTTCACCAGCACCAGGCCCGGTGAGGGCAGAGGCAGGGCAGCGGCCCGCTCACGCAGCTGCCCGTAGGTTGCTGATTGGCCGGTGGCGCTTCGCAGAGCGACAACCTCGGACCGAACCCACTCAGGAACCAAAGAACGTTCCTCGCTCACAGCGACAACCCTCCGTCGACGCGGATCACCTGACCGGTAATCGCGACCCGCTGACTAGATGTCGTCAACTCCCTGATCCTTCAGAATGTCCCTCGCGGCCTGGAAACTCGAGAGCGCGATGACCTGATCGGTCGTGAGCATCACATCAAAGGCGTCTTCTATTGAGGCGACAAGCGCCATGTGTCCGATCGAGTCCCACTCGGGGATCTCGCGATAGTTCAGCGCGGTCACGTCGACCGAGGGGTCCAATTCAAGGGACTTCACGAACGCGTCCCGAAGTCTGTCAGTACTCACGCTGCTCCTCCGATAATCACCTGGTCAAGCATAGGGCTTGCGAAATCCCGCGCCTTCGCAGCCGTCGGCTAGATGAGCATGCCGCCGTCCACGCCGAGCACCTGGCCGGTGACATACGTCGACAGATCGCTGGCCAGAAACAGGATCGCCTTCGCTACGTCATCGGGAGTTCCAACGCGTCCCATTGCGACCGAGTCGACACGTTGCGCGAAGATCTCGGGCGGGAGCTGTTGCGCCATCTCGGTGTCGATGAATCCCGGCGCGATCGCATTGACCCGGATGCCAGCCGGTGCGAGTTCCTTTGCCGCCGAGCGGGTGAGACCGAGGAGGGCTGATTTCGACGACGAGTACACGATCTGGCCAGCGTTGCCATTGACGCCGACAATCGAGGTGAGATTGATGATCGACCCACCACCCGAGCGCTTCATGAGACGCGCGCCCGACTGGACGAAGTGGATCGGAGCGAAGGTGTTGATCTCGAACGTGCGCTCCACGGCCTCATCGGTGACCATGCCAATCAGGGCGTCATCGAGAACCCCAGCGTTGTTGACGAGAACGTCGAGCCGCTTGAACCTCGTGAACACCTCACGGATGACGCCCCGCACGGACTCAGCATGGCGCACATCAGCACTGATCGAGATGTGCTCGCCGCCGAAGCGGTCGACTAGTTCTGTCACGCGGGCGTCAAGCACTTCGTGGTCGGAGTGCCCGTGGACGACAAGCGTAGCTCCGTGGGCCGCGAGCAGCCGGGCTGCGGCCCACCCGATACCACGGCTGGAACCGGTGACGAGGGCGATCCGGCCGCTCAAGTCCAAGAGGCCAGTTTTTACCATGCCGACAATCCTCCATCGACGTGTAGATTCTGACCCGTCACGTAGCTCGAAGCATCCGACGCAAGAAAGAGGAACCCCGCGGCAACTTCGTCCGCTCGTGCCTGCCTGCCGAGGGGGACGCGAGCGCTATACCGCCGAGCGAACTCATCGTTCTGCCCCGAGCGGATCCCGCCGGGGGTAAGCGCGTTGACCCGAACCCCGCGACCTGCCCAATAGGTCGCTAAGTACAGCGTGAGTCCGACGACACCGCCCTTGGATGCCGAGTAGACCGGCGGGGTATTGATCGGTCGACCCAAGTACTTCGACCCCTCGTAGATCCGCTGATCGGGGCCCATCGTGGCGCCATAGATTGAGGCGGTGTGCACGATCGACCCTGCGCCGCGCTCGGCCATCAAGGTGCCGATGGCCTGCGATACCAAGAACATCCCGTCAAGATTGACCGCCATGATCTCTCGCCACGTCTCGATCCCGTAGTCCTCCACGGTCGCGAACAGCTTCTGCATATCGTGACCCTTGGTCGCGGCGTTGTTGTGGAGGATATCGATCGGGCCGAGCTCCTCCTCAACTCGCTGGGTCATCGCCGCCACGGAGGCTGGGTCCGTGACATCGCACGCCACACCGATCGCGACCGTTCCGTACTCCTTCTCGAGATGCATCGCATGCGCGATCGCGCCAGCTTGATCGATGTCGACTACGGCGACCCGCGCGCCGTGATCGGCGAGCGCTGCGCTTGTCTCGCTACCGAGGATTCCGGCGCCTCCGGTAACGACGCCGACCCGGTCCTCTAGGTTGTACAGACTCGTGTAGTGCCCCATCGTGATCAGGCCTTTCTTGCCATGAGCCACTCGACGATGTCGAAGTCGAGTTCGCTGTCGATATCGTGCGACCGTTCGACAGGCATCTCGAACAGTCGGGTGGTCGGGTAGAAGACGCGCGGCTCAGCAACAAGTGCGTCACGGCGCCAGACGTAGATGGAGGCATTCATGTCGAACGCCCGCGGAGCGTCCTGGCGTCTGAGGATTCCTGTGGCAGTCGCCTTGGACAGCGCGACCACGCCGGTGACCGGGTCTTCCTCCACGAGGTTGAAGTAGGGGGAACGATGGGCCTCAGCGCCCGTGATCACCGAGTCAGCACCACTGGACTCCAACAACTCGACCGCGCCCCTAATGTCCGAGAGCGCCCGCAACGGGGAGGTGGCATCCAGATCGACCGCCGTGAGGGATTTCCGGCCGGCGCCCGCCTCGACCGCCAGCAGGGCGTGCACGATGGCAGGAAGCTTGCCCGCGATGTCGGTTGCGAGGTCCGGCGGACGAACGATGATATCCGTCGCTCCCCAGCGGTCCGCGGTGTCGAGGACCTCGGGGGCATCGCTTGACACAGCAACTCGCTCAAACAGCCCAGACTCAGCGGCGTGGAGCAGGGAGTGTGCGAAGAGCGGAATGCCGCGGAGCGGACGCCAGTTCTTTCCCGGTACCCCCTTCGAACCGGCTCGCACGGTCACCGTGCAGATTCTCACGGTGCCTCAACCCATCGGCGGGAGGCAGCGCTCTTCTCCGCCATCTCGATGACTCGATCGGTGCGGAATGCCTCATCGACCGACGCGACACCCTCGGCGGTTCCGAGCATGGACTCGTGCATGGCGCGGTATGTCGCATTCCGCTCGACGACGAAGTGCTCGACAGCATTATTAACCCGCACGGTCCCCGCGACGAGATCGGCCTCGATCGTGCCGCCGGAGAAGTTCACGACCAGTCGACGACGAACCTGAGTGTCAAGGTAGTTGAGCTGGACTGTCGCCACGGGCGCGCGCTCGAACTCGGCGACGATCCCCCACGCATCGTCCGAGTCCTCGGTGACATCGGCGACACGGCCACCGCGCGCGAACAACCCACGGACGGCACCGAAGAGCATGGTGAGGTAGTCCCACTCGTGGGCGAGGTCCCGCAAGACGCCGCCACCGCGCGCGCGTGTGGCCGAGTACTGAGTGCGCGCCTCCCGATCAGGACGCCACAACGAAAGGTGCTGCCCGACGTACGCCTCAACCGTGTGTACGCGTTCCCCTGCGATGACATCGACCAAGCGTCGGAGCACCGGGTGGAAGCGAAGGTTGAAGCCCGCGCCAACGCGGGAGAACGCCGTGAGCTCCTCTGGATCGGTGGCCAGCGGCTTCTCGATCAGAAGGCGACCACGGTACCCTGCGTCTATGAGCCGGCGCGCTGTGCCCGCGTGCGCGGCTGTCTCAGTACACACGACGACATACTGAGGATCGAACGCGCGGATCGCCTGCTCTACAGAAATGAACAGGCGCTGTGCCAGATCGGTCCGAGCCGTAACCAGAGCGACATCAAGGCCGAGCTCCTCGAGAACTGATGCGTGCCGGACGCCAATGGACCCCGCCCCGATGATCAGGGCGCGGGTCACGGGGTGATCCACTTGGCGGAATCGGTCCGGGCCTGACTCAAGTCCTCCGGCCGACCGACGTCGAGCCATGACTCATGGATCGGGAACGCCGCAACGCTGTGGCCCTCTTCCATTAGCAGTGAGAGAAGACTGGGCATGTCGGCGTACTCCCCGGGCACCAACCGTTGCAGCGCCTTGGGATCGAGTGCGTAGATTCCGGCATTCACCATGGACCGATGCGTCGGCTTCTCGACCATCGACTCGACGAGTGTGCCAGCTAAGTTGACGACGCCATAGGGAATCTGAAAAAGGTGCTCTCGCACGCCGACCGTCGCTGTCGTCCCCTGCTTGTCGTGGAACGAGAGCATACCCCGAAGGTTGACGTGGGTGAGGAGGTCCGAGTTCATCACAATAAAGGTCTCGTTGACCGCGTCACGTAGTTCGGCAAGGGCTCCGGCCGTGCCAAGCGGCTTGTTCTCGTGGATGTACGTCACTGAGAGACCGAGCGAGGAACCGTCCCCGACATGATCGATGATCACGTCGGCCAAATAGTTGACGGAGATAGAGACGTTGACGAAGCCCTGGTTGGCGAGACTCCGCAGAATGATCTCAAGCAGTGGGACGCCGCCGACCGGCAGCATGGGCTTGGGAACATCCTTGGTCAGTGGGTACAGGCGTTGGCCTCGGCCGCCGGCCATGAGAATGACTGGAGTGGTGGCATGGGAGCGATGCCGCAGGTCCTGGGCCGTGAAGACATCGACGAGACGACCGTCGGCATCCACAACAGGCATGTGCCGGATCGCGTGCTCCGCCATGTGCTCAAGAATCGTCGACTCGCTGGTTCCCGGCGCGACGAGTCTGGGACTGGGGTTCATGATGTCGGTGACGGGCGAATCGAGGTCGATTCCGGCGAGAATCCCGCGACGGATGTCCCCGTCGGTGACGAGCCCGAGGAGGAGAGCGCCCTCGCCGACAACTAGAGCGACCTGACGACGATTGGCGCTGATGGAGGCAATGGTCTCGCGAACGGTGGCCGTCGGCGGGACACGAAGATCGGCGCTGTCGCTGAGAATTCTGTCCCCCTCCTCCTCGTTCTCGGACGGAATCTCCGCGCTAGAAGTGTAGCGCCAGCGCCTCGCAACACCCGTGCAGCCGCCTCATCGCGCGACGGAACTCAGGGCAATCGGCTCATGACGCGCCAGAGGACGAGCCAGCGGTCGCCCCAAAACACTGTCGATTGCCATCGGCGAGAGTTCCGCCTCGGGCCGCAGGCACACAGTGTCATCGAGTGTCAGAACTTCGCCCTCTGCGATGTCTCGAGCGGCATACACGCCGCGGCGGGCCACCGGGCGGTTGGCGCGCTCACTCTCAGTGATTCTCTTCTCCGGCGAACCCAAGGCGCGCTCGATATCGCGGATGTCGGTGACGAGCTGCGCGAAGTCCTCCGGCTCCATGGAGGCGTGCTGATCGGGGCCGGGCAACGTCGAGTCCGTCGTGAAGTGCTTCTCGATCACCGTTGCCCCGAGAGCGACTGCAGCCAGGCAGGCGTTGGATCCAATGGTGTGGTCGCTGTAGCCATAGCGAACCCCCAGTTCGCGCCCCATCGTCACCATCGCGAGCAGGTTGGCATCATCGATCGGGGACGGGTAGGCGGTGTTGCACTGCAGGACGGTCATGCGATCTTTCGGAATGCCGGAGGCCGCGATCGCCTCGACAGCCGCCCACACCTCGTCCATGGAGCTCATTCCAGTGGACAGGATGATCTCTTCGGCGTACTCGGCGACCCGGCGCAGATACGGGAGATTGGTGATCTCCCCCGACGGAATCTTGAAGAGTCGCAGCCCGAGGGAGTGCAGGAAGCCCACACTAGGCAGGTCGAAAGCTGTGGACAGGAACTTCTTGCCCCGACTCTCGACATGGGCTTTCAGGAGTCGAAATTCGTCGTAGTCGAGCTGCAGACCGGCGATCATCTCCATCGCGGACTGCGTCTCTCCCGTCGTGTCCATCTGGTACTCGGCTTTGGGGGCGGTGTCGGTGAGTACGAGCTCAGCCTTCGCCGTCTGGAACTTGATGTAGTCGAGATCACTGACCGCCGCGGCATCCACCATCTCTCGAGCCAGCGCGAGTTGCCCGTTATGGTTCACCCCGATCTCGGCGATGATCAAGACGCGGGTGTGGTCAGTCATGGGTATCTCCTTTCGTGATGGTGTGAAATCGCTTGGTCCTCAGCGTCGCGAGGTCAACGGTTGCAAGCACGTCAACAATCACTCGAGCCGCACCTGGAACACCGAAGGGCGACACTCGCGCGGCGGCCTGCTGCCGGAACCGCTCAGAGAGTGCCCGAGCGATACCAGCCCGGATCGCGGGGGTTTCGTTGGGCACGTCGATCACTGAGGGTGCGCGCAGCCGTCCCTTCTGCCGATCTCCGATGTTGACCGTTGGCGTGCCTGCCGAGGGCGCCTCCAAAATACCGCTCGACGAGTTCCCGATCACGAGATCCGCGACGGTCAGTAGGCTGAGGTAACGCAACTGGCCGAGGCTCGCGAAAAGGGCCATCCGCTGAGGGTGCAGGGCCACGAACTCCTCAAGAAGTCGGTTGATCTCTCGTCCGCCCGCGTCGGCATTGGCCTTAGTGACGATGACCTGCAAGTCACTCTCCGCCTGCAGCACCTCGAAGAGCGGCGCGAGGGCCTCCCTCGGAGTCTGGTCCGCTAGGGTCTCGGGGTGGAATGTGCACAAGGCGAGAGGATGAGTCAGCTCGACGCCGAGGTCGCGCGCAAGGACCTGCTCGTTGAGCAGGTCGAGCAGGTCGAGGTTGTCAAGGCCGACCGCCCCGACCAGGAAGACTCGATCCGGATCCTCGCCGAGTTGAATTACGCGGTCCCGGTACTCGGCGGCCGCAGTGAAGTGCAGATGCGACATCTTCGTGGTGGCGTGGCGGAGGGAATCATCGACGGCACCCTCGGTGACCTCGCCGCCGCCGATGTGCGCGACAGGGATGCCGAGCAGGAGTGCCGCCTGTGCTGCGGCAAGAATCTCGCAGCGATCGCCGAGAACGAGCACGATGTCTGGGCGGAGTCGGTCAAGCGCTTCCGCGATCCCCGCCGTTGCGAGACCCGTGGATCTGGCCGCCCCCAGCGGGCTGTCGGTGTCCGAGAGAATAGGCACGGTCTCATCGATTCGGAATCCATCGGCGCTGATCGCGGTGTGCGTACTCCCGAAGTCGGTCGAAAGATGAGAGCCCGTGACAATCAGGCAGAGTTCGAGTTCGGGATGGGCCTGAATTCCCGCCATGGTCCACCTCAGCAGCCCGTAGTCGGCTCGGGTGCCGGTCACCACCGTGACCCGTCGCATCAACGGCGGGCCCCGATGATCTTGGCTGGGACGCCGAACACCGTCACGTGCTCCGGCACATCTCGCGTGACGACAGCACCGATTCCGACCAGGGACCCTTCGCCGATCGTGATCCCCTGAATCACTGAAGCACCTGCCCCGATGAGCACCCCAGAGCCGAGAGTCACGTTGCCCGACACCATGGCGCCAGGGTTGACGGAGACGTAGTCTCCCACCACACCATCGTGGCCGATGACGCAGGCGACGTTGAGGAACACGTGGCGGCCGAGCGTGATGTTGGTCGTGAGGACCACGTTGGCGCACACCACCGAACCTGGCCCGATTGCAATGCGGTGCGCACCAAGTGAGGCGCGGGGGTGCACAAGGGTCGCCGGGCCCAGCCCGAGGATGGTCGCGGCCTTGTCCACGCGCCGTCGAGCCGCACCGTCGTTGATCGCCACGACGTACTGTGTGTTCTTGGGGAGAGTTTGCAGGACGGCATCATCGCCGAGGACGGTGGTGCGGCGATCCTTCAGCAGGTCGGGATCGGGGTGCTCGTGATCGATGAAGCCGAGGAATTCGAACCCGGTATCCCTCGGAGCCGTCGTATTGATCGCCTCGACGACATCGTGCACCTCGCGACCCAGTGCTCCAGCACCAATGATGACCAACGGAATTCTCACGAGGGTCGACCTCCGATCCTTGCGAGGCGCGGGGAACTGGGCACCGAGATGATCGAGTGCTCGAGTTCCGTCGCGGTCGTAAGTGGCCCGCGCTGAGCGTCGGCGTATGGACGTTGGCGGCTGAGCAGGTTCCACACCGGGCGCGACTGCAGCCCGGCATCGTTCGCCGCACGCAGCAGGGCGTCACGCACGGCCAGGCCGCCCTCGACCCGCACCGAGCAGAGCCAGTAGTTGCTCGTCGTGCCGGCTGGCTCGGGGATGAACGAGACTCCATCGACGGTGGCGAAGGCGGCCGCGTACCGCTCGGCGATCAGTCGCTTCGCGGTGAGGTACGCCTTGAGCTTGGAGAACTGCGCGACGCCGAGCGCGGCGTTGAGGTTGGGCATCCTGAAGTTCCAGCCGACCTCGTCGTGCTCGAACTCCCACTCGTGGGGCACCTTGGCGGTGGTGGTCAGGTGCTTGGCACGGGTGCTGAGTTCGCGGTCGTTGGTGAGAATCATGCCTCCACCCCCGGTGGTCAGGATCTTGTTGCCGTTAAAGCTCAGTACCCCCAGCCGCCCGAATGTTCCGGTGTGGCGGTCGCCGACGAAGCTCCCCAGCGATTCGGCCGCATCCTCAACGACGGGAACGCCATAGGCGTCGCCGAGCGCCACGATGCGCTCGATCTGCGCGGGGTGCCCGAACGTGTGCATCGGAACGATGGCTGCGATACGCCGGCCAGTGGCCGGATTGATTGTGGCGTCATCGCGCCGCGTCATCCCGCGCAGGGTTTTCTCGAGCGCGGCGGCGCTCATCCCGAGCGTGGCCGCATCGCTGTCGACGAAGTACGGGTGCGCGCCGGCATGCACAACGGCGTTGGCGGTGGCGATGAACGAGAGCGCGGGGATGATGACCTCGTCTCCGGGCTCGACTCCGGCGAGGACGAGCGCCACCTGCAGCGCGACGGTGCCGTTCGACACCGCCACCGCGTGGGCCGCGCCCGTGAAGCCCGCGATCTCCTGCTCGAAGCGAGTGACGAACGGACCGACCGAGGAGACGAAGGTCGACTCGAGACACTCCGTGACATGCCGCTGTTCGGCTTCGCCGATGTCTGGCACATGGAGCCCGATCGTGGGCTCGTCACCGACGACGGAGCGGATCGCCTGAACAAACTCCTGAGCGTCGACCATCAGACTGTGTACGCGTCGGTGCGATAGCGAGAGAGATTAACCGGATCGACAAACCACTCGGCGGTGCGTCGCAGACCGTCGCGGAAGCCGTCGAGACCGGCAAACTCAGGAGACCAGTCGAGCAACTCCCGAGCCTTCGAGTTGTCTGAGTACAGTCGCTCGACCTCCGAGTTCTCGGGGCGCAACCGCTGGGGATCCTCGGTGGCGACGGCGTCGCTGCCCATGACCTCCGCGATCGCGGCGAAGGTCTCGCCGATCGACACCTCAAACCCGGCGCCGAGGTTGATGACCTCGCCGATGCTGTTGTCGCTACGCAGGGCCGCGGTGAAGCCTTTGGCCGTGTCAGAGACATAGGTGAAGTCTCGCGTCGGGGTGAGCGCCCCGAGCTGGATCTGCTTCTTGCCCGCGGCAATCTGACTGATCACCGTCGGGATGACGGCGCGAGCCGACTGGCGCGGACCGAATGTATTGAACGGACGAACGATCACCGTAGGCAGCTGGAACGACGTGAAGAATGAATTGACCATCTGGTCGGCGCCGATCTTGCTCGCCGAGTACGGCGACTGGCCTTGGAGCGGGTGGCCCTCATCCATCGGCACATAGCGCGCGGTGCCGTACACCTCGCTCGTCGACGTGTGGATGAACCGTGATACGTCAGCGGCACGGGCCGCGTTGAGAAGGTTGAGCGTGCCCTGCACGTTCGTTTGCACGTAGAGATCTGGGGCGACGTAGGAGTACGGAATCGCGATGAGCGCGGCAAGATGCAGTACGGCATCTCGCCCGGAGACCGTCGACATCATGAGTGCGGGATCCCGGATGTCGCCTGGGATCACCTCGATCTGCGATGACAGGTCTTTCGGAATGGTGTCGAGCCAGCCCCACGAGTCGAGTGAGTTGTAGATCACGATTGCGCGGACCTCGTGGCCCTCCCTCACGAGTTGTTCAGCGAGGTGGGATCCGATGAACCCGTCGGCTCCGGTCAGCAAGACTTTCATGAGTGTCGAGTTTACCGGGGCCACTGGTCCGCCGGACGACGGCGCCCGTCGTCCGGTACTTTGGGGGGATGCCCGGGTATCCCACTTTCACGACGAGCCTGACCAGTGCCGACCTCGTCGGCTACACGTCCCGACTTCTCGAGAATCACCTCCCAGACGGTAAGGCCGTGAATCTCGGAATCCAATCGCACCTCAGCGTTGCGCTCGATCGCCTCGAATACTGCTTCTCGCGGATCCATCGTAAGTACTACAGCGTCGACGGGCGGGTCGCTTTCGATCACCTGAACAGCGACCACATGGCTGCCTACCTCTACTTTCTTGGAAATACGATCTGGCGGGAGAATGGCGACACAGACACGTCGACCCGATTGTTCTACCTCAACAAGGTCATGAACGGGGTCGACCTGTACTACTCCGTCCCGATGCCCGACATCTTCCTCCTCGTGCATCCGGTCGGAACGGTGATCGGTGCCGCGACCTATGGTGACTACCTGGTGGTCTACCAGAACTGCACCGTGGGCGCCGATTCTGGGGTCTATCCGACATTCGGAGAGGGCACCGTCCTGTACTCTCGCACGAGTATTCTCGGAGCGAGCGTGATCGGCGACAACGTCGTGTTTGCCGCGAACTCATTCATCGTCAATGCCGACATCCCCTCTGACTCGCTCGTGGTCGGTCAGTTCCCGACCCATCGGATCCTGCCCAACGGCACTTCCGTACGCGAGCGACTGTTCGAATTCGCGCCGAAGGGCGGCTGATAGAGTCCACGCGTGAAGGTCATGCTGTTTGCCCCGTTCGCCAATATCTGGGAGCACTCGTTCCCGGAGGCCCTAGTTCTTGAGTCCTTCGCCGAGCACGATGTTGAGGTTCTCGCGGTCCGCTGCAACGGCATGCTTCAGGTGCACTGCGTCGCGATGTCAGCCGCCGCGGTCGGGCCGGATGCTCCCCTCTCGGTGCGGCAGCAGGTGTGCAGGGCGTGTGCCAAGCGACGCGACCTCATCACATCTAAAATGCACATCCCCGCGCTGATCATGGATGACCATGTTGCCGCGGACGATCGTGCACTCGTCGACCGGCTCATCGACGGGGTTCAACCGAACGACTGGACGCAGCTGGATGTCGACGGCTTCGCCTTGGGACGCTACGCCGCGTACGAAATGTGGCTCAATCACAAGCTCGTGAGCACGGACCTGCCGGCAGAGATTTGGCCCGAGTACCTCGGCCAGCTGCGCAACACCCTTCTGACCTACGTCACCGCGAAACGGATCATCGCGCGAGAACGGCCCGACGCCGTGGTGGTGTACAACGACCACTACTCGGTGAACCACGCGTTTTGCTCGGCCGCGCAACTCGCTGGCATCCCGACGTACACGATCCACGGTGGCAGCCATATGCTGCGGCGGGCCGAGACGATGTGGATGTTCCGGAGCAACCACACGATGGAGGACATCTTCCAGTCGGCCGCGTGGGCTCAATACCGCGCGGAACCGGTGGGCCAGACGGAGGTGGATCTTGTCGGAGGTCACTTCGTCGGACTCCTCGATGCGAGCAGCGCCTTCGCCTATTCGAGCAAGTTCACAGGGATGACTCCCACCCAGCTGCGCGAGCAACTCAACATTGATGCGGAGGCCCGCGTCCTACTCGCAACGATGTCGAGTGAAGATGAACTCCTCGCAGTCCGGCTCATCGATGCCATCCCGCAGACCGCTGAAGACAGCTCGCTCTTTGCCGACCAATTTGAGTGGGTTCGCTTCCTCTTCGAGTACGCGAGGGACAACCCCGACGTTCACCTCGTCCTTCGACTGCATCCGCGGATGTTCCCCAATAAGCGCGAGCAGGTGCTCTCACCCGTTGTGAGCAAGATCATGGCACTGCGCGAAGACGCTCCGGCAAACGTGACGTTTAACATGCCCGCGGACGGCATTGGGCTTTGGGACCTGATGCAGATCGTCGACGTGCTGCTCAACTTCCGCTCCTCCGTGGGCGCGGAGCTCTCGTCCTTTGGCATCCCTGTTGTGGTGCCCTCGAACTCGGATTTCTTCACGTACCCCGGCGAGATCAATCGGATCGGGCGCACCCCGGACGAGTATCGCTCGCACCTCAAGGCGGCACTGAATGAGGGGTGGTCGATTGAGAACTCACGGCGGGCATTCCGTTGGTACTCGTTCCTGTTCGGGCGCGTCGACGTTGACTTCTCGGACGCCGTGAGCTCGCGACCGATTGCGATTCGGCCGAAGAAACCGGGCCTACGCCTCTGGGTTTGGAAGAAGCTCGTCTACGTCTTCCTTCAGTACGGACCGTTAATCAGGGAGAGACTGGCGCTGCGTTCACGCTCTCTCGCACCGACGAGCCAGGCGATCCTCCTCGATGTCGTCGCGAGCGGACTCGACAGCACCTCGGATAGTCTGCTCTGGCCTCCGATCGGTTCGACGCTGGAGGTGGAGACCTCGGCGTTGTCCAACTACTTGCTTGGGCTGTGCGACACGCTCTGGGTCGACATTCACGATCCCCGATCACTGGCGGGCCGCATTCGAGCGAACGTGGCCCCGGATCGACGCGAGAGATCTCAAGCCCCTCCCGACCGTAATCAGCACGACCATCGATGACCTGCTCCTCGGGCCGCAACCCGGGCTTGTCTGGTTGCGACCCCGCAGTCGCCGTGATCACACGCTGACGGTCGGACGTTGGCGCGTCAGCCGCTTGAGTCGCATCGCGGGTTTCTCCACGAGGAACCAACTCGCGGCGGCGAAGGGCACGGTCAACGCGATCGAGATCAGAACGAAGGCCCAGGCGGGCAAAGCGCTTCCGACGATCACGGCGAGCACCAACTGGAGCGGGAACGCGTAGATGTACATCCCATAGGAGATGTCGTTGACCGCGCCAACCCGGGCCAAAGGGAGCACCACGCTGAAGTACATCATGAGATAGGCGAAGGGAATGGCTCCAACCACGTCGAACGCCTGTCCAAGGATGAGGCCGGCTGATACGACTGCCGCCAACGCTCCGCCGACATGGCTCAGCGGAATTCGCTCTCGCACGTGGTAGATCATCGACCCCGCAAGGAAGAACGCACCGAGGCGCGCGAGGACCACAAGCGGGTCGGGGAGGTCGGCGATCGACAACGCGGTCACGAGGTTGAGTGCCGTCGCCCCGGCAAGCAGCATGGCTAGGGTGACGCCGAGCAGACGCTTCGCGACGACTGTCACAACGAGCGCGATCCCGATGTAGCAGGCGAACTCGTAGGCAAGGGTCCAGAGGGGCGCGTTCCAGTTCCCAACCTCGGGGATGCCGACCGGGGTCGACTCGATGCCCGGTTGAACAATCACCAGGCTGAGATTCTTGAGCACGTAGGTGATCGCGCTCACAGCGTCATATGCGCCGTTCTTGAGCGCGAACACCGTCACCGGGGCGACGACGAAGGCCACGAAGACCAGCACGACGATGAAAGCAGGCCAGATCCGCAAAAACCGACGCCAGAAGAAGTCGACCAGCGAGTGCGAATTGAGACGGCTCCCGAGGATAAGGAAGCCCGAGATCGCAAAGAACCCGTCCACCGCGATGTCGCCGAGGAATTGATTGCCGACAGCGGGTGCGCCCCCGCCACCAGACAAGGGCCACGAGTGAGAGACGATGACCGAGGTGGCCAGCGCTAGCCGAATGACGTTGAGGCTGTTGTGCCGCGGGTCGAACCGTTCGGCGAGGGTAGCCCACCGTCGCGACTCTCCAAGCTGCACTCCACACCTTCCTTTACAGTCTTCCCGACCCCTCGAGTGTAATAGGCAAGGGTGTGGCAGCCCGGCGTCGGTAGGCTTGAATGATGCCGGAGCACCACGCCTACTGCACCTACTTCGACAGCGGCTACCTGTCACGGGGCCTCGCTCTCATCGCCTCCCTTCGGGAGCACGGGGATGACTCGCCCGTGTGCGTGATGTCTCTCGACGATGCCGCCCACGACTTCCTGACTGAGGCGGACCTTCCCGCCGTGACGTCAATCCGGGTGGCGGAACTTGAGCAAGCCGTCAAGGCGCTCGTGCCCCTGAGAGGCGAGCGTTCGCGCATGGAGTACTACTTCACGATGACGCCGCTGCTCGTGCGACACGTGATGACGAAGTACGCGCAGGCCACGACCGTGATCTATCTCGATGCCGATCTTTACTTCTTCGCTGACCCTCGCGAGGTGCTCGACGCGCTCGGTGCGGGGTCCGTGGGCATCATCGAGCACCGCTATCGGCCGCGCCTGGCCCGGCGCCTCGCGAAGTACGGACGCTTCAATGTCGGATGGGTGGGCTTCCGCGGCGATGAGGACGGCGTCCGCTGCCTCGACTGGTGGGGTGAGAAAACTCTCGAGTGGTGCGGAGATCGCCCGAGCGATGGCCGGTACGCCGATCAGGGCTATCTCGACCGCTTCCCGTCGTTTGACGGCGTGCGCATTCTTGCGAGCAGCGGGTTCAACCTCGCCCCCTGGAACACCGCGGGACGACGCTTGACGGAGGCAGCGGAGGGTCTCAGCATCGAGGGCGAGCCACTGGTGTTTTTCCACTTCCATGGGGTCAAGCGCACGGCGCGCTGGTGGATGACGAGCCAGCTTGTATACGGAGCGCCCCTCTCCCGAGTGCTGCGGGAGTCGGTCTACGCGCCGTATCTGCGCCGACTCGAGGAGTTCGACGCCGTCGTCGCCGCGAGCGGGCATGCCCCGCGGCCTTCAGCCACCAGCCGGGGAACGGGCATTCGCGGGCTGGTCTTCCGGGCGCAGCGTGCCGTGCTCGGGGTGCTGAACGTGGTGAGCGGGAACGCGATCCGCATCACTCGCAACGACTCCTAGATGGTCAGAACCCACGACTCCGAAACAGACTCGATTGCAAGATACTCCTGCAGGTCGTACTCCAGGCTCGGGTGACTCGAACTCAGCCTGAGGCCGAGCGCACTGCATTCGGCGAGAAGCTCGGTGCGATTGAAGACGAGTTCCAGCGACGGCTGGCCGTACGCATACTTGCCGAAGGTGGTCGTCGGGGACTCGGTCAGGGTCAGTCCGTGCAGCACGACGGCAGTGCGGGCGACCCGGCGGTACTCGGCGAGCGCAAGTGTCCACTGCGGCATATGGATGAGGGCGACGCCATCGAGCACGGCATCCACGCTCGCATCCTCGTTCGACAGACCGTAGGCGCTGGCGACGGCGAAGTCCTGATTCGGGTAGCGCGACCGGGCGAGCTCGATCATCGACTCGGAGAGATCCACTCCGCGGTAGACCATCGAGGGAGCGTGAAAGCTGATGAGTTCGGAGATGTAGCCACCACCGCAGCCGACCTCGAGCAACGAGCTCGCCCCGAGAGCGGACAGGTCGTCGAGGCAGGCGTTCAGGGCCAACACGTCCTCGCGCGGGCTCCCGGCCTTTGCCTCGGCGACGATCGGCCGCCAAGCCGCGTCCTGGCGGCTCGCAGCGCGATTGCCCCACGCGCCGAACGCATCAGGGCCGAAGCGACCGAGATCGAGCGTGTAGCCACTCGAGGCGAGAATCCGGCTCGACAGGGCCGGGAGCCGCTGGGAGGCGAACACCAACACCGACGACTTCAAAGACATGCTCGACCCCCGCGGGAACTCTCGGACAGTGTGTCTCGGGTTCCCCTACTCTAGCGTCGATCGCTCATGGACCACCGCCGCAGAACTCGTCAGGTCGTTTCCCAGAGGGCGTTTGACCCGCGCTAGTGTTGCTTGCTGACTCTCAACGACGGGACCGCCATGACCGAACGAACGCCCGGCAATCTCACCGGCGTGCAAAGGGCACTCCGAGCCGTGAAGGACCACTTCCCGCTGGTGTCGATCGCCCGCGCGAACAGCAAGCTGACCCGCAACATCGCTGCCGCTGCGCACCGATTCCAGTTCAACGTGGAGTGGGGTGTCGACAACCCTGAGTACTTCGACCATTACCTGGATCAGTTCGATGCGTGGCACAAGTCCCGCAATTCACTGCCGTGGGAGCGGGGCGTCTATTCTTCCTTGGCCCTTCAGGCAACAACGAAAGACGGAGTCAAGCCGGCAGTGCTCGAACTGTGCTGCGGCGATGGTTTCATGGGCTATCACTTCTACTCGCTCCTGTCAGAACGAGTCATCGGCATCGACTTCGATGCCCACGCGATCCGGATGGCAAATCGTTGGAACAAGGCTCCGAACATGAGCTATGTCGTCGGCGACATTCGCACGGACATTCCGGAAGGAGAGTTCGACAACATCGTGTGGGATGCGGCGATCGAGCACTTCACGGAAGCAGAGACCGCGGAACTGATGAACACGATCGCATCTCGCCTCAAGGCCGACGGCATCCTGAGCGGCTATACGGTGCTTGAACACGAAGGCGGACACGGTCACCTGCATCAGCACGAGTACGAGTTCCACGACAAGGAAGACCTCGCTCGCTTTCTCACGCCCCACTTCACGAATGTGCAGGTGTTCGAAACGGTGTTCCCGAATCGCACGAACTTGTATTTTTATGCGAGCAACGCCGCACTGCCCTTCGAGCGACCGCTCAACCTCGTCACGAAGCGGTCGTCAGGCGCCTGAACTCGGCATAGTCGTGGATATAGTCGTCGGCGTCGTACGCGTGCGACGCCAGAACCAACAGAATCGCGTCGGACGAATACCGGTGCTGAGTCCCCCAGGTCATGGCGGGCATGTAGAGGCCGAGCGACGGGCGGTCGAGTAGGACTTCGGCCCGCGTCGAGCCGTCATCGACTACGGCGGTCACCGAGCCGTTGAGACAGATCAGGAACTGCTCACACAGTCGGTGAGCGTGAATTCCCCGAACTTCCCCCTCGGGAATCCCGTAAAGCGTGAAGATTCGCTGAGCCGCAAACGGCAGTTGAGCTGGACGTTCACCGACGACGAGCGAACCATTGCCGCCGGTGATGAGCGCAAGCTCGATCAGCCGAACGCCGCGCACGTCGGCGATGTCAGGCACTGGGTGACCCCGTTGCACGCAGGGCATCGCTCACGCGATCGATCTCGGACTCGGTGAGCTCGGGGAACACTGGCACCGAGAACACCTGCCCGGCGAGGCGCTCCGTGACGGGGAGGGGCGCCGACTCAATTCCGCCAGGGAACGGTTGGCGGTGATCGGGCACCGGATAGTGCACGTCAGTACTGACGCCAGCCTGCTTGAGTTCCTGGCGAACACGATCGCGTTCGGTGCTGGTCGCCACAGCGAGATGGGCGATGAACGGCTCAGTCGACGAGTGAACGAGTGACGGCGTCGCCGCCTCATAGCGCGCGTGGATGGCACGCCGACGCTCGTTCCACGCATCCAACTGCGGGAGCCTGACCCGCAGGATCGCGGCCTGAAGCTCGTCGAGACGACTGTTGCGCCCGTGATCGAACTCGATGCGATACTTCGACGCCCACCCGTACTGCCGCATGCGCCGCACCGCATCCGCAAGCGCGGGGTCGTCGGTGAAGACTGCGCCGCCATCGCCGAGGGCGCCCAGGTTCTTGGTCGGGTAGAAGCTCGTGGTCGCGAGGTCGCCAACGGTGCCCGCCATCCGGCCCCCGCGTTTTGCGCCGAGCGACTGCGCGCAGTCCTCGAGAACGGGGATGCCGTGTCGACGCGCGACTGCGTCGATGCCCGCGATATCCGCGACCGCGCCATAGAGATGGGTGACGACCACCGCGCGGGGAGGTTCCGCCGCGGACGCCAAAGCCTCCTCGAAGGTCTCGGGCGTCATGAGGTGTGTCGCGGGCGAGACATCCGCAAAGAGCGGAATCGCACCGAGGAGCCGCATCGCGATAGTTGCGTACGCCCCCGCGTTGGCGACGGTGACGACCCGGTCGCCCGATCCCACGCCGAGCGCGGCCAGACCGAGCTCGAGGGCATCCGTGCCGTTGCCAAGGAGCACGACATGGCGGCACCCCAAGTACTGGGCGAGCTCACCCTCGAAGGCGTCGTGCTCAGGACCGAGAACGTACCAGCCGCTGGCGACAACGCGCGCTATGGCCGCCTCCATCTCGCGCGCCAGTTCGACCGGCGTGCGGGAGAGATCATTGAATGGGATCGCGTTAAGTGACCGCTGCATGCTGACGTGACACCTCCTTGACCAGAATTGTGAGCAGCGCCGCGAACGCGAGCGAGCCCACGGCCCAGACCAACATGGGTGAGACGACCGGGCCGGTCCACCACCATTCGATGCCAGCGTTGAGGTTCCAGCCTTGATTGTCCGTGCCAGTCACATAGCGCCTCATGTTGACGTGGAGGGCGACAGACTGCGCGACCGCAAGAGTAAGTCCGACCGCCGCGATCTGGAGGCGTCCGAGCGTGAGCGCGCGGTTGACGACGGGGAGAACGGCCAAACCTCCCATAATCACAATGAGCGGCAGCAGATAGCGCGGCTGAACGTTCTGCCCGACGACGTTGAGCCCGCGCACAAGCACATAGGTTGGGAGCAGCCAGAGCACCACCGCAAGACCGACGACCGCGATCGACTTGCGTCGGGATGCCGCGCCGATTCCGGTGAAGGCGACCGCGATGAAGACGGCGAGCGCTCCGGTGGCGACGATCGCGGGCATCGTGGTGTCGAGCCATCCGAGGCCCCAAGCGCCGAAGACTCCAGCCCAGAGGAAGGGCACACTGAGGAGGTTGTAGGCCGCGAGCACGAGCGGATCTGAGATTCCACCGGGGGGAATCTGGCCATTGCCCAGCCCCGACGTCACAACCCCGGACTGTTGGGAACTGAAGAAGAACACTACGGCGACAATCGTGAGTGCCGCCGGCAGTACGGCCGACGTGAGCCACGAACGCGTCGGACGGAATGTGAGGAATCCGGCGATCCCAATGCCGAGCACGGTGTACAGCGCGGCATCCCCGCGTGCTCCCGCTGCCATCAGGGCCGTCACGCCAAAGATCACGCCGAGCGTGATCCTTCGTCGACCAATGGTCTCGAAGTAGCCGAGCAGAGCGAGCCACGAGAAGCCCACGCCCATAACCGCCCACGAACTGGGGTTGTTCGATGCGATCAGGAACATCGCTAACGGCACGCTCGTGATGAGCCAGCCCCAGACGAGCGAGGTGCGGCGAGTCGTCGGCAGCAGCATCCACAGGGCAGTGGAGATCCCGATGAAGAGAAGGATATTGACCAGTCGCATCGTCAACGCCGAGGCGATGAGATCGGGGCCGGCGAACAGATTCATCGTTGCGTAGAAGAGCGGCGGATAGTTGTTGTCGAAGCTGCCTCGACTGGTGACCACCGTCGGCTCGGGCCCCAGCTCCAGGTAGCCGAGCTGGCAGTCGGGAGTCACCTCTGGATCTTGGGCAAAGCAGGGGGCGTACAGAACCGCGGGAGGCACGATTCGCTCGCCCGAGGTCGGTCCAGGGAGACAGAGATCCGCCCGCGTGCCGTTTGCACACCAGATGCTCGTGAGATGGAAGTCATCGTCAGGCGCCGATCCCACTGGGGATGCCAAAGCCCATCCCCCGAGAACGACGAGCACGAGTATCGGGGCGAAATAGATGAGGCGCAGCCCAGTCAGAGTGCGGCGGATGCGCTCCCGCGCCCCGACGGCCGGGGCCAGCGACTCCGGATCAGTCATCGCCACTCGACGACCTCTCCATGTCCGCCGCGATGCTCTGGACAACCTTGCGAAGCTGCTCGCGGGTGCGCGCGAGTTCTAGGCTCAACTGCATGAGAAGCAGGAGCACGACGAAGAAGCCAGCGACGAAGAGAAGGTTTATCGGCTCGGACACGCCGAAGAACGCAGCCATGGCGTCGAGCAGCCCCGGAAACACCGACAGGACGATCGCCGCGATGGCTGCGACGAGCCAAATGACGGCGTACTTTTCGGGAAGGAAGTAGAAACGCAGGAGCACGAGCACAATCAAGAGCATGACAGCGGAGAGGATGATGGCAAGGATCTGGGGACTCACTCTGCACTCTCCCTTTTGACGCGCTTCTTCATGGCGGTGACGTTGGGGGGCGCGCTGCGGAATGCCGCGAGCACGAGGATCAGCAGGATCCGCCCCGTGTAGAGCGTCGCACGGAGGATCGACTGCGAGGGTAGCCCCCCGGCGCGCTCGTTCATGATCACGGGCACTTCGCTGATGGTCAGACCCTGACGCGACGCGAGGACGAGCGACTCGACCGTGTCTCCGAGGTACTCAACGGGGTAGTGCTCCGAGAACAACCGAATCGCGTTGGAGCCGCTCACGCGAAAGCCCGAGGTCACATCGGTCAGGCGAGTGCGGGTGTAGGCCGACACCGTCCAGGCGATGACCCGCTGCACGTTGCGCCGTGCCCACGTGGAGCGGAACCCGCCCCCAGCGGCGAATCGGCTGCCAATCACGATGTCAGACCGCCCGACGCCGTCGAGAAGGGTGCTGAGAAACTCCGGTCGGTGCTGGCCATCGGCGTCAAGCTGCACGAGGGCGTCGTAGTGGTTACGGGCTGCGAACTTGAAGGCCGAGCCCATCGCGCCCCCGACACCGAGGTTGATCGCGTGGCGGATCACGCGTACTCCCGCCGCGTGCGCGATCTTGGAGGTAGCATCTCGGGATCCATCGTCGATCACGATGACGTGCTCAAGGGGATGATGACTCGCCAGATCGGCGAGGACGGCCCCGATCGACTCTTCCTCGTTGAACGCGGGAATCGCGATCAGTGTCTTCACTGCACCGACCTTACTCGTCGCTAAACGACATGAGCTTCACGTACTCCGCGACCATGGGAACCGAGGCGCGCACGGACTTGAAGCTACCGGATGCGGTGATCTTGCCGTTCTCGATCACGTGAACATTGTCTGCGTGCTGCACGGTCGACAGGCGGTGAGCAATGACGATCACGGTCACCTCACCGTGAAGTTTCGCGAGGCTCGCGCCAATGAACGCTTCGGATCCCGCGTCGAGTCCGCTCGTGGCCTCATCAAGGATGAGTAGGCGCGGGCGGGCATAGAGGGCCCTCGCCAGCCCGATGCGCTGGATCTGACCTCCGCTGAGCGAATCGACCTGCTTGCCGACCGAGGTCGCCAGGCCGTCGGGCAGCGAGGCGATGAACTCGGTGAGAAACGCGGACTCCACGGCTTGGCGCACGAGGTCGTAGTCGATGTGGTCGGGATGAACCCCAAGTGCAATGTTCTCCGCGATCGAGCCGGACACGAGTCCCGGTTTCTGAGGAACATACGAGACGAGACCGGGGGCAAGGACCCGCAAGACGTTGGGTTCGAGTGTGCCGATCCGCACGGTGCCGTGACTCGGCCTCACTAAACCGAGAATGAGATCGACGAGGGTCGTCTTTCCGGCACCCGACGGCCCGATGATCGCCGCGTACTGCCCGGAGGGGATCTCAAGACTCACGCCCTTGATTGTGTCGTGGTCGTCACCGTCGAATCGGAAGTGCGCGGTGCTCACGTTGACTGAGAGGCCCTTGTCGCGATCGAGTGATCCCACGGCGTCTGCATCAACGGTCAGCGGAACAAAGTCGCGCACCTGCCCGAGCAGGTTGTGAGCGAGCTTCGACTGCTCAGCATTGACCTTGAGCGCGGCGATCGCCGTCTGGAGGGGGAGGAGGGATGCCATGATGCGCACGCCGCCGGTGAGGAAAACACCTAACGTTGCGAGCCCGGTCGCGAGCTGACCGGTGAGCAGCTGCTGGCCGACAAGGATCACGACGCCGAGAATGAGGGCGGTCTCGATGATGTACCGCGGCATCCCGCCGAGGAATGCGACGGTCGCGCCGCTGTTGGCAAGGCGCAGGCGGGACGTGTTGATCCGATCGATGAAGAGGTCCTGCTTGGCGAGTACGGAGATCTCGCGGAACGTGTCGAGGGTGTCGCTCACCGCGTTAGCGGCACCGACGTTCCCCTCAGCGGCATCCTCACCCGCCCGCTTGAGGCTGCGGCCGATGAAAAACTGCATCATGACCATGATTCCCGCGAAGTAAACGAACGCGAACAGCGCAGCGACCGGGTTGATCACGATGAATGCCGTCGCCACGATGAGGAGCAGGAAAGTCTCGCTCATGATGTTGGCGACGTTGTTGAGAATCCCGGTGAAGGCCCAGTTACTCGAGACCGTGATCGCGTACTGGAACTCGGCCTTCGAGTACTTCTTTGCGTTGCCCAGCGAGCCGCGCAGCAGATACTCCGCGATCGACCGTGCGTTCCGCGCCTCGACGTGCGCGATCGAACGTGACAGTACCCGCACCAAGAAAATCGCCAGGGCTGCCTTGCCGACGAAGACGGCGAGAACGAAGAGAACGAGGTAGAGCAACTGCTGCGTGTCCAGCCTCGGGATCTCGATGCCCAGCACGAATGTGTTCGTCTCGGTTGATCCGGCGGGCTGCAGTTGCTGAGCGGCGACGCTCGCGATGAATCCGATCAGAAGGATCCCGAACACGTCAAGAAACGCGGCGATCGCCCGGCATCCGATCAGGGCAAAGTACTTCGCGCGCTCTCCGGGGGTCATGAAACTCAGGGAAAGACGCGCGGCGGCATACACGAACTAGAGCTTAGTGCAGGGGATTCAGGCCTCTCGCCGAGCGACGGATCGCTCAGCGGTGCGCGAGGAACCACTCGTAGGTGCGACCGATTCCGTCTCTGAGCTGGACGGTCGGAGACCACCCGAGTTCCCGAATCCGGCGCGAATCGAGAATCTTGCGCGGCGTTCCGTTTGGCTTGGATTCGTCCCATTCGATCGTTCCCTCAAAGCCGACGATCGACGCGACGAGCTCGGCGAGTTCTCGGATAGAGAGGTCTTGCCCGAAGCCAACGTTGATCGGTCCAGGCTCGTGATAGTGGTCGAGAAGGAAGAGACTGGCCTCGGCCAGATCCTCTGAGTAGAGGAACTCTCTTAGCGCGTTCCCGCTACCCCAGAGCGTGACGGAGTCAAGCCCTTGCTCCCGCGCTGAGTGGAAGCGGTGGATAAGCGCCGGGAGCACGTGCGAGGTCTCGAGATCGAAGTTGTCACCGGGACCGTAGATGTTGGTCGGCATCGCCGAGATCCAGTCCCGACCGTACTCACTGCGGTAGCCATCGGCCAGCCGGATGCCCGCGATCTTGGCGATCGCGTACGCCTCGTTCGTCGGCTCCAGTGGGCCGGTCAGGAGGGAGTCTTCGCGGATCGGCTGCTCGGCGAACTTCGGGTAGATGCAGGAGGATCCGAGAAACAGCAGGCGATCAACGCCGGCGGCGTGGGCGGCATCCATGAGGTTGGACTGCAGTTGAACGTTCTCCGTAAGAAACTCCACGGGATACGTCGAGTTCGCGTGGATGCCCCCGACCTTCGCCGCGGCCACGATGATCGCATCGGGCTGGGTGGCCCCGACGAAGTCAAATACGGCACCACGATCGAGCAGGTTGAGCTCGGATCGGGTGCGCCCGATCCACTCGTGCTCCCCCTTCTCGTCAATCTTCCGCGCGATCGCCGATCCGACGAGGCCGCGATGTCCCGCGACGTAGACGAGTGGCTTGCTCACTTCTTCGCTCCTTTGATCACGACACTGCCTGCGCGGTGTGTGGCCCAGCGCACCGGACCCTCCCACAACACCGAGATGGGGCGGACGATGCGGGGAAGGTGCGCCCGTCGCACTTGGCTCGCCTCCGCCACCGACCGACCGCGCTGCGCCACAGAGAGCGACTCGGTGTGCCAGCGAAACGCCGCCAGAGTTCGCGGTACGTACGAGAGTCGTCCGACGCGGGCGAGCTGCAGAAAGATGTCCATGTCGAAGGCCCAGCCGAGGTCCGTGCGCAAGCCGTCGGTTTGGCGGTAGGACTCCCGCCGAAAAAGCGACCCCGGCTGCGGGATGAGATCCGGTCCCACCCGCAGCAGTGGTGCCGCCCATGCTCCCGAGCGGTTGTGCCAGACGAGGTCGTTGTTCTCGTTGATGTAATCGCAGCGGCCGTAGACCGCCGACGAACGGGGGTGCTCGTCAAGAAAGTCGCTCGTGATCCGAAGCGAATCCCCCCGCAGGAGGTCGTCATCGCCCAGCCACGATAGGTACTCAACCGAGTTGGGCAGGGCGGCAAATCCCTGCTCGATCGCCTCGGGGAGGGATCGGCCGGTCTCGTCGACCTTCTCATCGGCGAGTCCGCTGGCGATGAGGTCGGACGCATCGAATCGCGCCGGCGCCACGATGAGGATCCAAGCGTCTCCCGCATCCCGGATCGACCGCAGTGCTTGCTCAAGATACTCCGGGCGCTCCCCGAGTGTCGGAACGACGACAGCGGTGCGCGGTCCTGTCATCTCAGGAAGTCCAGGGCGCGACCACGGGTTGATCGACCACGTGTCCCCGCGCCTCGATCTCTGCGAGGTCGTGATCGACCATGATCCTAGCGAGCTGCTCGGCGTGCACGGTCGCCTTCCAGCCAAAGTCAGTCAAGGCCTTGGTCGCATCGCCGACGAGCGAATCGACCTCCGTCGGTCGCAGATAGCGGTCGTCGGTCTTGACGAAGTCGCGCCAGTTGAGGCCGACGTGCTCGAACGAGAAACGCACGAAGTCCTCGACACTGAAGTCGGTGCCAGTGCCGACGACGTAGTCGCCCGCGACATCCTCCTGAAGCATCTGCCACATCGCCACGACATACTCGGGAGCGTAGCCCCAGTCCCGGCGGGCGTGGAGGTTGCCGAGGTAGAGCTCGGACTGCAGTCCGGCCTTGATCCGCGCGGCCGCGGTGGTGATCTTGTGGGTCACGAAGGTCTTGCCACGACGGGGGCTCTCGTGGTTGAACAGGATACCGTTGACCGCGAAGAGCCCATACGCCTCCCGGTAGTTGCGGGCGACCCAGTAGGCGTAGACCTTCGCCACCCCGTAGGGCGATCGCGGGTAGAAGGGGGTGTCCTCCCCCTGCGGCGGCGGCGTCGCGCCGAACATCTCGGAGCTGGAGGCTTGGTAGAACCGCGCCGGGATCTCGGTCTGACGGATCGCCTCAAGGAGGCGGATCGTGCCAAGACCCGTCACATCGCCGGTGTACTCGGGCTCGTCGAACGACACGCGCACATGCGACTGCGCACCCAGGTGGTACACCTCGTCAGGAACGATTTGGGTCATCAGCGAGGACAGTCGCGAGCCGTCAGCGAGGTCAGAGTAGTGCAGGAAGAGCCGATTCCCCGATTCATGCGGGTCCTGGTAGAGGTGATCGATGCGCACCGTGTTGAACGTCGAGGCGCGCCGGATGAGACCGTGAACCTCGTAGCCCTTGGTCAAAAGCAGCTCAGCGAGATACGACCCGTCCTGCCCGGTGATCCCGGTGATCAATGCGCACTTCGGTGACGATTCAGGCATACGGCTGACTACTCACTTTCCGTCGAGAACACCCAATTCTAGGGTGACCGGCCCGCCCGTGCCGCTTTAGGGGCGAAGTCGGGACCGCAGCCGACGCCAGAGTTTGGGCACGACGACGCGGATTCCCCCGTATTGAAGGTGGTGCATCATCATTCTCAGATCGTGGCCCGGACCATGGGTTGGAAAGGCCCTGATCGAGGGCTGTCCGGGGGTCTGGATCAGCGGCCCTGCGGGAGAGTCCACTCGATCTGGGGCGTGCCGAGGACTCCTCATGAAAGTCACGAGCGGCTCAAGCGCATTGCTCCAAATGAAACGCGCGCGCGCACGCGCGACGTTGTTGCGGGTGCGCTCAAGAAACTTCTCATCGAACAGCACCTTTTCGATCGCCCGCGCGGTCGCACGGGCGATCGAAAAGGTGCTGTTCGATGAGAAGTTTCTTG
>CAZCOC010000001.1:0-459 GCA_964500075.1 uncultured Salinibacterium sp. | reverse complement strand
CCCTCGGCTTGGATGATGTCGGCAAAGCTATCGCCCTCCGTCGCGATGATCGGCAGGCCTGCCCAGAGATAGTCAAGGATCCGCGTGCGGAACGAGAACGTCGTCTCGATGTGCAGCTTGTGCGTGCTGACGCCCGCGTCAGACTCGAGCAGGTAGTTGGCGCGGTCGTTGAAGTCCACCCAGGCGTGATTGAAGAACACCGAGGTGTTGAGCAGGCCAAGCTCGCCGGCAAGCTCCCGGGATTCTCGCACGATCGCCATCTCATCGACGCCGGGGTGCTTCGTTCCGAGGAAGAAGAGCCTCACATTGTCGTGCTTGGCGCCGACCAAGCCCATCGCGCGAATTAGGGTCTTCGGATCGAACCAGTTGTAGAGCCCGCCACCCCAGATCAGGACCTTGTCATTGACCCCGATTCCGGGGCGGACCCCCTTGAGCACCTGACGTACGTGTCTGGGCGGT